>NZ_JBOFOC010000129.1:0-29204 GCF_051659245.1 Microbulbifer sp. | reverse complement strand
CGGCCGCGATGAATTTTTGCCAGCCGGAAAGGCGGTTCGCGGCCAGCGGCGGATGGCCGCCCCGCCGCTCCTACAGAGAGGGGCAAAGGCAGGTTCACCCGTCACCTCCCTCTTCGGCGGGCGCTTCCAGTTCCGGCGGGTTGTCCTGCGGCACGGCTTCTTCCGGTTGGGAGCCGCGGTGCTGCTCGATCTTCCGCTGGTCGAGACGCTGTTCCTGCAGTTCGTTGGCGCGGTCGTAGCTGTCCGCCAGGGCAAAGCGGGCCTTGATCTGGTAGCTCTCCAGTTGGGCACGACGGCGGTCCAGTTCGTTGACGGCGAGGGTTTCCAGCATGGTGCCCTGGCGAGCCATCAGGGTTTCCAGCTTCGTCTGTGCCATTTTCAGACGGCTGCGCAGCTGTGCGATGGTGTCGTTGTAGCCCTTATAGCTGTGGGTCGCCGCCTGGCGGCTGCGCACAAAGGAGTGATACACCACCTGCAGTTTTTCAATTTCTTCATTGAGTTGCTGCAGGTGCTTGTAGGCTTCTGTAAGGCGCTGGTCGTACTCGGTGGACAAGCGCCACTCGAGAACACCTTCCAGGCGCGCGATACGCGCCTCCACTTCCTCACTGTAGTGCCGGGGGCCACGGCCGAGTATTTCACGCATGCGCGCGAGCTTCAGACGCGCCTCCTGTTCATCTGCGAAAGCGAGATATTCCGGACGGCGACTGACCAGCATCTGTTCGATGCGGCTGGCAAACTTATCCCGCTGTTCAATACGCAGCTTGATGCGCGCATCCAGCTCGCGGAACTTATGGTCGATACCCGGCAGCAGCGGCTCGTAGTAGGAGCGACGCAGTTCGATAATGTCCTCGTAAGCGGTCAGGCTGCCGAGCCAGCTCTCGTTGCGCTCGAACAGGTCGTTGAGATCGTGGTAATTGCGCAGGAATTCCTGGTAGTCGTTGGACGCCATCAGGTCCAGCAGGTAATGGGTTTCCGGCGCACCGGGCAGGTTGCGCAAGGCCACCACCCAGTTCTGCACCTGATCCGCCTCCTTGCGGCGCAGCGCTTCGAGGAATTTGCCCTCGCGAATACTGGTGATGGAGTCGCTCAACTCGTCGATTTCGTGGCTGAAGGTTTCCAGCGCTCGGCCGTAGTTGATCGCCGCCGTACTGTGCACATCCAGCTTGCCGTAGGCATAGGGCACAGCGAGCATCGCCTCCTGCACCGCTTCGTTGGTGGCCGGGCGATCCTGCAACAGCTTCCAGGGCACCAGTGCGCGATCGAAACGGCCCGCGCGGGCCTCGACCCAGCCGGCGCCGAGCAGCGCCTTGTTGGAGAAGGGCCCCTCCAGGTGCACCCGGTCGAAATAGGGCCGCGCCAGTTCCAGCTCGCCCGCCTCCATCAGGTGATAACCCAGCAGCAGGTTGGTTTTGTCCGACAGCGCCTGCACCGCCGGGTTGGAGCCGCCGGCTTTGCCCAGCGCGGTGAGTTCAAGGACGCCCCGCTCCTCCTGGCCCGCTTTCATCTGCGCGATGCCCAGGTTGTACTCCACGAAGCCTGCCAGGGAGGGCTCGCCCTTCAGATCCTTCAGCAGCTCCACTGCTTCCTCGAAACGACCCAGCTCCATATACACCCGCGCGCGCAGGAAGCGCTCTTCCGCACGCACGCGCTCGGGAACCCGCCCCTCGATCATCTCCAGGGCGTGTAGGGCGTTTCGCGGCTGCTGTTTGTGATACTGGATTTTCGCCAGCCGATAGGCCGCCTCGTTGCGCACCGGCTGGGGCACATTGCCCTTCAGCACCGCTTCGATTGCGCGGCCGGCCTCGCGGTGCATGCGGTAGGAGAGCTCCAGGTCACCGACGGAGAACTCCGCCTGGCCGTAGTGGGTGGTAAAAGGGTCCAGTTCCGGCTCGTCCAGCCGGTGGTACTGATTCAGCTCGGTGTCCAGGGCGACAATGGCATCGAAGTAGTTTTCCTGGTAAGCCTGGAACAGCGCCTGGCCGAAAAACAGGTCCCGGAGGTTTTCTTTCTCGCGCGCGGGAGCGGCTGCCGCAGAGGACACCCACAGCACTAGGGAAAACGTGCACAGCGAAGACAGCGCGACGCCAAACGGAGTCGAAACCAGACGCGGCAGCATTGGTTACCAGTCCTTGAAATTGATCGCGGACTCGGCCCCGGCAATTTTGATTTCGACAAATTTCGGCCCCACTTCCTTGTCTACGGTGTAGTTGGCACTGGCTCGATGTTCTTTCCCTGACGCCGACTTGCCGATAAAGCTCACCTCCAGCGGGTGACTGCCGGTCTGCACATTGCCGGTGTAAATACGCTGTACACCGCCTTTCTGCAACGCTTCGATTTCCCGAAAGGTATACAGGTGGTGGGCGACAATTTCGTTATTCAATTTGAGTTCCACGGCTTCCAGGCTGAAGGCATTATCGCCCGCCAGGGAGACAAAGAAGGAAGCCTGGGTATTGGAGGGGAAGAGCAATTTCTCTTCCAACTGCGCCAGCTCCGCAGTGAGATCGATCACATCTTTTTTGACGTCCTGAATCTGTTCATCGAGCCCGCGGATCTCGTCGCGGCTCACACCTTGGGCGATACAGACAGGCGCCAGCAGCATCAGGATTGTTATTCGTAGAATTCTACCCATATCGCCTACCTCTGCCCCTACCTCTAACAATGAACGCCCTTGCCCCAATAGTCGTTCCGGGGTGTATAAAAGGGCTTTCGATCCCCATCGCTGCCTGGGGGGATTGTATTGCAATCGGGGGACAGCCAAATGTGAGACAGGTCAAATCTCGCGCGATCCGGCGCACCAAATTGTTCCCCGCACGGGCAGAAGAGTTTGTAGCGCGAGGAGCTGCGGCCGTGTTAGCCAGGCTGACATGGCATCGCCACAAACCTTAAACAATGAGGGTTCGCAGTTAGAAGGAACAAACTTCCAAAAATGTGAAGTTTTATAGGATAAAAGGCTGTATACTCCACTCCTTGGGTTTTCGGATTTTCCTTGGCGGACTTCCAGTCATCGTAGGGCTCCCGTTTCTCGCCAACTCCGTGATCCCGCTCAACCAATAGATCACGGCGCCAGCGGAGCATTGAGATACCCCGGCAGTAATTACTGCTGGTTCAAGTGACAGCTTCAACCGACCCTAAAATTGGCTAATATTCACTCAACGCTCAAACCATTTTCCCACCAGAGCGGCGAAAATTTCACCAGCCCACCACTGGCATACTGGCGGGTTCGCCTTTAATCGTCTTCACCTTTCTCTTCTTGCCCCTTGTGCAACCTGAGAAGCCTTCGGCGCTCCTCCAGGGTGTACTCTTCCAGCTCATCCGGAAACTGCTCGGCATCGCATTTGTTCAGGCTGTCCCCATCACCAAAGATTACCCCCCCCTGTCTCAAACTCGGCAGGCTGGTGGTTTTCACCAAAGATATCTTCTACGTGACGCGCAGACTTCTTCTTCAGCCATTCCTTGAACTCCGGGGAGTCTACCGGGGGACGCTCATCATCGCTCATGTCACAAATCCCTAAAGCAAAAGTTACCGCGCTCATTGAACGAGAACCCTGGCTTGCTCAAATAATGATCTCTCACCGTCGCATTCACAGGATTCATAATCCGCAACTGGGTTGCGCCTATCGCATTCGCATAAACCACGCCCGCAGCAATGCTAATATCAGTTACCAGCCCGTCAAGAGGGGTTCCCATTGGATGCGACTCGATATAGTCCAACCTCAACTTCCCACCGCTCCAGGTAGGGCGGCCGATACTTGCTCCACTCAGCTCCAACTCTCTGAACCACACAGACAGCTCAAACCGCTTCGGGTGGGTCCGGTAACTCTTCGTCACCTCCTCCCAGTCCCAGGCGACTCGCCGCAACCTTGACCCCTCCCAGCTCTTAAGCTTTCTCTGAGCTTCGAATGTAAAGCCATCGAGAGAAATAGTATCTCTGAGAACGGCTTGGCCTAGTTTGTTCCCATCCATAAACGGGTAAGATGTTGAAATATAAGGAAAAATTTGGCTCTAGATCTTAAAAAAGGCCCTAAGATTTTGTAGAATTGTTTTCGACCAAGAAAATAACCAACAAAACCGGAGGGCCTTACTATGCGAGAAGCCCGCACAGTGCAGCCGAGTATATTTGATTTTTATGCAAAACACGAGTTTGGCGATTTCCTCGCGAAACTGTCGTGCCTATTAGATGAGCAGCCTGAACTGGTCACATTGCTGGAGGGTGATTTGATCCGCGGTGATGCGCGCCCCACTGGTCGCAAGGGGTTGTCCGTTGAAAGTGTTCTTCGCTGCCTATTGCTGAAGCAAATCACAGGCGTGAGTTACGACAAGCTGGCCTTTCACTTGGCGGACTCACAGAGTTACCGCACCTTTGCTCGGCTGGAGAGAGATTGCTATCCAGGTAAGTCGGCGTTGTGCACGAATATCCGCCGGATTCGTCCGGAGACGTTACAACGGATATTCGACCAATTGGCGATTAATACCTTTAACGATGGTGCAATTGATAGCGAAGCGATGCGCTTGGACAGCACCGTTGTCAAAAGCAACATAGTCGATCCTTCCGATAGTGGCTTGCTGGACGATGGCATTCGCGTATTGAGTCGTCTGTTTGAGAAAGCCAAGGATCGCACTGGGGTAAAATTGCGATTAACGGACTACCGCAAACCATCCAGGCAGTTGGCAGCGGCTATTTTTTACGGGAAAAAAGCTGAGAAAGACAAGCTGTACGAAGAGTTGCTTCCCTTGGCCAAGCGGGTAATAAAGCAAAGTCATAGAGCCATTGACCAGGTTGAGCTGAAGAGCAGCAACCCGCTATCGCAGTTTTGGATCGAGGAAGTCAGGCACTACCGATGCTTGCTGGAACAAGTAATCGATCAAGCTGAGCGTCGAGTAATTTATGGTGAAAAAGTGCCGGCATCGGAAAAGATCGTGAGTCTGTTTGAGCCACATACAGACATCATCGTCAAAGCCAAGCGCGGTATAGATTACGGGCACAAGGTCAACTTATCGACAGACAAAAACGGGTTTATCACGACGCTTTTGATAGAGGATGGAAACCCTAGCGATAGTGATCGCTTTATTCCTGTATTGGAAGAGTACCAGCGTCTCTATGGCAAATGTGCCGACAGCGACGGTAGCAGACGGTTGTTACGCTAGTCACAAGAATGTCGATACTGCAAAAGAACTGGGTGTGAAGCGAGTGGCGTTTCACAGAAAGAATGGCATCACGCTCAGTGCGATGGGTATAAAAGAAAAAACGCTGAGAACATTGCGAAACTTCCGGGCGGGAATTGAAGCCAACATCTCAGAATTGAAAAGAGTTTTTGGTGCTGGCAAAGCGATGTGGAAAGGCGAAAGCGGCTTTATGGCTTTTGTCTGGTCCTCGGTGATCAGCTATAACCTGACGCACCTAGTGCGAATGGACAGCGGCTAACGCTCAATAGTAGCCCGGCAAACACTACAAAAAGTGCTGAGAAAGGAGTCGGCACAGTAGCTTTCGCCCTGAAAAAGCAGCTCAAGACAAGATTGGTCAAATATTAAACAGTTTGATCCGAGGTGTTGGGAATTGGATGGCTTCACGCCAATGAAAATTTGGTGTCAGCGCCAGTTTCTAAAAAAATACCCGTTTATGGATGGGAACTAGTTTGTTCTTCAACACCGGAGACAGCTGCTCAAAAGCGGCTTCTCTGGATACTTGGCGTACGATCTCGTACTTGTTCTTAACCTCTTTATAGGTTGGTTTCAGTTGTACAGTCACTTCATCTTCCTCTGATCATTGATGCGACCGGGGATTCTACTCGGTCAATGGCAGCATCCGAGTAGAATCAAGCGCCATAAATTCACGGAGAGATCAGCCGGGAGCTGATCAATCGGACAACAGCCCTCACTATATCTGCAACATGCCTGCGGTGATGGTGCAAATAGTCGCAGTGTCCGGCAATGCGAATCGTAGTCGTACACATCGAATAGTAGCCACTAGTCCGGCAAGCCGATGTAGCCTAAGGGAGGCGCAGCCTTACCGGTGTTTGGCGTTACAGAAATAGGAGGGGAGTTTCGGGCTGGCGAGGAGGTTCATATACCTCTCCCGCTTGCCGATTTTTTGATCAACTCACGAGTTTGCAGTGGTGCGAGCACCCAGCTTCGTAGGTTTCGGGAAGCACCCGAAGGCAACTCCAGCGTATCAGTGCTCTTTCTCAAAAAGCACCACCCGGAGAACATTTGGAAATGTGCCTCACAAAAAAGCCGGCTTTTCAATCCACACGGCAATCAGCCCGGGAAACAACTTTTTTGAGCACTAGCGATTTGGCCGACCCACCTATACCCCTGATTGTGTACCGTCGCATATATATTATTGTGTCCCCGTATGATTGCGCTAGTACAAGATATTGGTGTGAGACCAGTCGTGTACTCAGGTGTTGAAAACAATTTTACTAACCTATTGATTTATATTGACCAATTTCTTGAGATCAGCAGTCTCGTCGCCTGTAGTTAAGCGGCGTCACTGTGATCTAGTCGCGACTTTTTCTGTAACCGCCGTCACGCTTTGGTTGCAGGTTTTGCACAAGTGGCACACAATGCATACCAACAAAATAATGAATGGGAAATCAAAATTCTAATATGGGCACGTCACAGAAAGATCGGCTTGACTCCGCGAAAGACACCCTATCAGCACGCATGGGTAAGATGACCTGGGATGAATTTGCCGATCAGGTTGGGGTTGCGCCGCAGATCATGAAAGCGTACCGAATGCCGGAGGACTCAGACAACTTTCGAGTCATGCCGGACTCGGTTTGGCTGGACATACTAAAGGCGATTGAGTCTGCAGCGACTGGAGAAAATAAGACCCCGGACGCGCGACGGCGGACGGACCTAGCGAGCCAACTGGCCGCGCTGGTGGTGCGCCAGTCGCGCCAAGCCCTGCTAGAAAATCGAATGGTCTCCGGCAACAACATTGCACGGGGTATCCCGGTGGGCCTTGAAGACGAAGATCGTCGGGCGATGGCCGCGGTGTCGCGTGCCGCCCTGACCGCCGGGCTCGATGATATTAGCGCTGAAATCCATCAACTGTTGAGCCTGTGCACGCGTCCACTGGGAACCTGGCTACCGGTACCGGTCGTGGTGTCGGCAGGGCTCCAAGATCTCGTCTTACTGTACCAGGATACTGGAATTCCGACGCCGGAGTGCGAGGAGCTCGCTGCCGGCTGGAGCGGCGAGACAGCTGCCACCGAGGAGTGCCTGTTCGGTCGTTTTCGCGAAGCGCTGAACACACTGGCCGAGTCGAGCGGGGCACGCTGGTATACGGAGATCCGAGAGTTTGTCGTTCGAAATCCAGTGTGCACAGTGGAAGAGCAGCGAAATTTTGCGGTGACGGCACCATCGCGGCTCTACCAAGTGTTTACCCATGATTTCTATGAACCGGTGCCCTATGGCTGGAGCACCAAGGGCATTTTGCAGCAGTGCGCCCATTGTGGCAACGCCATACATGCCGTGAACGGACCGCTGACCTGTCGGACGCTGGCCTGTGCGGTCACACTGAGCGCGGAGGTACGGCGGGAAATCCCGATCGAAGAGGCCTTGCGGTTGAAGCGGGGTATACGACAGTACTGGGTCGAACCGGGTATTGACGAAATCCGCCTATACGATGCGGTACGCGAAGTCCGCGATGACGTTGAACTTTACCCCCACTTCGACCGGGTCGACCTTGCTGTCGGGGACATCGGTATAGATCTCAAGGCATACCGCAGTCCGGAGCTGCTAGGGCAGCGCTTCCGGCGATCTATCGGTGGTCTCGCCTACTATGCAAAAAAGTGGGTGGTGGTGCCGGACTGGTTGGTGGATGCCAATGCCGGCTACCTCGATCGGCTACGCGAGGCGGCAAAGCGACCTGAGCTCGCATTTATGGCTGTATCTGATGTCCTGATGCCGCTGGGGGAGACGCATGCGTGAGGAGTTGACGCCCTACAATGCAAATGACCGGCTGAATTACCTGTGCCTCACGGCACTGGAGCTTTACGGGTCAAACTCTTTGGCAGATCTCATTCCGCTACTCGCCGGCTTCGAATCGATTAGGCGAACCCTGTCCCCGAACCTTGCCCAGGCCATCGACAATTTACGCGTGTCGGGCATCGCGCCGGCTTCCCGCCGGGAAATGGAGATCCTCGTCGATCGCTATAATCGGCACCACAGCCGCAACGAATTCGCCGTGCGCGTACGCGATGGTTATCAGGAACAGCCACGAGACTACGGGGTGACACGCCGTTTTCAATTGGATGAGGACCTGCGTTTCCGGTCGACCTGGACGACCATTCCGCCAGCAGATGTTACCGAGGCCATCAATCGCTTGGTGACGCCGCTGGGCCCGCGCGCGCGGGAGCTGCCACCGACCCACAACCCGCTCATTGCAGCGGAAATCAATGACCGCCAGAAGAACTTTTCGACCCGAATTGAGCCGCTGGGGTTCGTGCCGCCGGACTCTCCGACCCATTTGACCGACCACCCCCCCTCGCCGCCGGGTACGATTTACTGGCGGGACCTGATTGGTACGGCCAACTACATGGATACCTGCGACCGAGAAGCGGGGCGCCAGGCGGACGGCGGGCGCCAGTGGTTCTCGCGCCTACACGATGGAGACGGTAAGCCCACAGCGGAGTTGGTAACGCTCGGATCAGACGGCCTGGAGCGGGTCGACGGGATTGAGTTTGTGGGCGTCAAACACTTGATTGGTCTGCCGGGCGCCGGCAAGACCACATTACTGTTTCTGATTGCGGTTTACCTGCACCGGCACGGCGCCCGCGCGTGCTTCCTGTTTCCTTCCATTGAAGTGGCCTCGAGCTTTGTCGAGCGGCTCGCCCCGTATGGCGTTGAAGTGGGCCTGATGTACGGGCAGGGCGAAATGACCCGCGAGCGCCACGTGCGCCGATTCGCCAAGTCCATGGCCGGACAGAACAACGGCATGGGTATCACCCGGGAGCACATCGCGCCGCTGTTTGCGACCAACTGTGCCCTGGCCGGGTTCGCCGCTGATGAGGAGGAGCCCTTCCCGCACCGCAATCCGCCTTGCAGCGGCCTACTACAGGCCGGTGAGACGGCCGATCAGAAGGCACTGCGCTGTGCGCTGGCATCGGTCTGTGGCTACCAGCGTGCCGAACGCGGTCTTGCAGAGAAGCGACTTTGGGCCGGACACGTACTGTCGCTCGACCGCAAGGTCTCGCTGCTTTACGGTCAGCAGCACATCGCGCACTTCGAGCACGTCGCCCGCTATTTTGACGTGCTGGTGGTGGATGAGGCTGACCAAGCGCAGGCCAGTCTCGATGACCGAGGTACGCCAGTAACCAAAATCACCGGCAGCGGCAACAGCCTGTGGGCAACGCTGATCAATGATCTGCACGCCGCATCAGCCCGTGGCAACAATGCGTTCCAGGCGGCCAACGACATCCCGAAATTCATGAACATGACTGCGCGGTTCGGCATCGCGAGCGACCGGCTGATTTCCCGAATCACACATTTCCCGGAAAACATCCGAGTCGCGTACGACAAGAAACTGCTCACCTCGATGTCACTTATCGCGGACATCTTTCCTGAAAATGAATTCACCAGCCTCGAAGCCCGCGCTACCCACTATGCTCGCCGCCAGACGTTTGAACACATCTGGGACAATGCGGCCAGGCGGGTCGCTTTCATCGAAGAACACGCCCCTGTCACTGAAGATGACGAACAGGGCGAGAATCAAGACAAACCGGCCGAAATCGAGGCTGAGCGACTAATCGACAAGGGCGCGCCCGAACTCGGCGTCAGCGTCGCTGAATTGCGCGCTTATTACGACGATCTGATCGCGGCCATCCGCGACTGGGACGCCCGGGGTAGCCTTGGAGCAGTCGAGGGTCTGATGACTGTGATCAAGCGCACCCCGAGCCTCCAGCCGGCAGATAACGACGCCATCTTACTCCACCGATGTGCGCTGCTGGTGGCCGTGTCGATGGTCGTGCTGCAGCATTTTGGGCTGGCGCCACACCTGCGCCAGATGCATGCAGACGGCTATGTCTCGGACAACGTGTTCGAGGGAAGGATGCAGAAAGACACCCAGGCGATCTTGCCGGAGGCCTTGATCGGCCGATTGAGCGGGGTGCGATTCGTCACTACACCGGAAGGTAACGTGGAGGTGGAGCAAGTCGGATTTAGAGGAGCACCGCGCCTGCTGGCCGAACGTATGCAGCTACTGTCTCAGCACGGCAACGGCCTGGCCGTGTTGATGACAAGCGCCACCTCGCTACTTGAACCGAGCCCGCGCTTTAATGTCGCCTACGGGCCGCATTACGTACTGCGCCGGCCCAACGCAGGTCAGGGTTGGGCGGATTCGAAGTACATGTTTCTACCGCAAACGGACCCGCGCGACAGCTCCCGAAAACTACGGTTTTCCGGCACCAGCGTCAATCGCCAGACCGAAAACCTAAAGGCGATGGTCGATCGTCTGCTTCGCGGTGGAAAGGCGGCGCGAGTGGCTGTGGACATGGTGCACAACGACGTCCAGCATGGCATTCCCAGACGAGCGGGGTTCGTGGTGAACTCGTACGACCAGTGCGAAATGCTCTATCAGCACATCACAGCAAACCACCCGACCTGGCGCACGAAAACCCGCTACGTGTCGCAGTCCACATTTCACGGTGCCACCGACGATGCCGCGCTGACCGCAGCTGAGGTCGAGTCCTTGGGGCAGGACCCCGAATGGGAGCTGTTGATCTTCCCAATGGCCGCCATCGGACGTGGAGTCAACATCGTATTTCCCGTCGGGCCGCGAGCCTCCCAGGCCATGATCGGCTCACTGTACTTCCTGACTCGTCCGCACCCGCGTGCCGAGTCGCTGGAACTGATACAGGGTATTGTCGGGCGCGCCACCCAGCAGTTCGATCAGGAGGTATACCCAGACACTGCCAGCGCGATCGAGTCGCTGAAAGCCCGGCGCTACCGCACCGCTGGACTGATCAAGCACCTTCTGCGCCGCCCCCTGTCGGCTAGTCGGCTCGGCGAGTACGCTGAGCCCTTTGTGGCCGACCAGATGATCATGATCCTGCAGACGATCGGCCGCGCCATGCGCGGCGATCGTCCGGCGTACGTGTATTTCGTTGACGCCGCCTGGGCGCCGGAATCCGCCCGAGGCATGGTTGATGACGCGTCGAGTTCCATGCTCGTGATGATGCAAAAAATCTTGTCGGATTGCCTGAACCACCCGAATGCCGCGATCAGAGAATGCTATGAAAACCTCTACCTGCCGTTTTCGGTACCGCTGAATGCGATAGGCAATCTGCAAACAATAGATACCAAGGAAGATCGCAATGTCTGACGAAATCAAATATCTCCGCAAGTCGCAGCGCGGCGCGCGCCAGCCTGTACTGATGGGCCTCAAGCTCAGCCGGGATTGGCTGGAGCGGCACCAGGAGACGGTCCTGGAGGTACGCTTTGGAGATGCCCTGCGCGAGGCCGTGGCAGACCTCGAGGAACTCGCCCAGCAGAACCGGGAAACGCGCAAGAACCTGCCAACCCGAACGTTGCGCACCGCGCTGCGCTTTGAATTAGAGTGTGTGATCCGCGTCGAGAGCGAGCTCGGCAGCACCGACCGGGCCGCGTTCACTCTGCTTGCCGATAGTGAGGTGGACATTGTGGCGCTGCGGGAGAAGGTGGCGGCTCTGGTCCGCCGCTGGGTGCAAGATGCGGTCGACCCATGGGCCACGTACAACGAGGTTCCCGTCGACGATGTTGTCGCCCGCATCGAAACGGCCATAGCGCCCGAGCAGGTTGAGGTGACTGAACGTACCAACAGCCTGGTTTCTGACCAGGGCCGGCTGGATTACGACCTGCTGGCCGCGGTCCTGGCCGAGCGCCTCGACGGGGAAACCCTGTTTGAGGACTGTTCGCCGTGCCTACGCGTCAATCGCCCGGATAGCCGAGGCGGTTGCGTGATTGAGCTAATGACACCGCAGCAGCATCTCACTGTGGATACCACCCGCACCTTGGCTCCCGACAACACCGAAAAAGTGAGCCGCCGCGGGCGTGACGAACTGTACTCGATGGCGGCGCGAATCGCCGTAGTGCAGCTGCCTTTTTCTGGCGGCGACGTCTACCTGACAATCAATGCTCAGCGCCGAGTCTGGGCAAACCGCGAGCCCGAGTCCAAGAGTTGGGGACAGCGTGGGGCGTCTGCCTATGTGCATGCGCCGGGCAAGCCGATCACCGAAATCACCATTCGCCCGAACACCGACAACGTCTGGGAGTTCCAGGATGACTACGTGCCGTTTCAGCGTCTGGCCGGCGATGCCCTGCCGCAGACGGTCAAGGACGCCGTGGCGCGGCGCCACTGTGCCGAGCCGAACGAGTGGTGGGTCGGCATTGCCCAAACCACACACCTTTACAACCGCATGGACAACCGCACGGTGTACGAAGGGGACGAGAAGATTCTCGTCGACGGCGTCCGAGCAGCCTTAAAGCCCATCCTTGACCCGGCTGGCGTGCCCTATCGAGCGGTGCGCATGACACGGCTCAAGCAGCCGATCAAGCAGCCTATTGTCAAACGCGACCGGCTCGGCGAATACGACGTCCAGAGTCATCTGTTTGAACTGCTGGATGATACCGATGAGCGTCCCGATGCTAGTGTACCCAAGGATCTGATCGCATTCCGGGAGCAAAACCGCAGGGCAATCCGCGCAATTCACGGAAATCAGGCGCTCAACCTTTGGCTCTACGGGGGCACAGAGCACGAACAGGGCCTGGTCGCAGCCGCCGCCAGAGAACTGTTCGAGGATGCCGTGGTGGTGCACCGCCAGCCCCTACCGAATAAGGTACATGGCCTCAAGCAAGACTTGCCTTGCGCAAACGATAAGCCTGCCGTGCGGTTTGAAAGCCGGGTAAAGGCATGGGCAGCGGAAACTACGTTGGTGCGCGAAAGAATGGATGACGCCCCGCTGGCCGTGGTGGTCTGCGCCCCGGATTTTGTTGGCTCTAAGCCCGAAGATCGGGTCAACATGCATGCCGGCATTCATGCCTGGTCTGCTGCCGGCGCGAATGTTCAGTACTTGCTACCGATCAATGAAGGCAAGCGCGAAGATCGCCGTCTAGAAGACTTCACACAACGCGCTCAAAGCGCGATTCGCGATGTGCTGTTGGGTCACCGCGGGGTAATGTTCAACGCTAGCGATGCGGTGGCGCGCATTTTTAGCGAGGAACAAGCTGAGCAGCGGCCAGACAGGGTATTCGGCATCCAATACGTGCGGAGCCTGGAGCGCTTCCGTAGCGGCGAGCAGCGAGTGCAGTTTGCCCTGTTCAGCTGTCTCGAGATCAAAACGGGTACAGTGACTCTGCGCTACGTCTGCCAAGACGGCAAGCGGTTCAAGGCATCCACATGGATGCCACTGCACCAAGCCCTGCAATGGCTGGGTAGCCAGCGGGTGCTCGGCGATAGCGCTCGAAGCTGGAATCGTGATCAATTTCAGGAGGTGGTGCGCGACCAACTAATTGAGCTGCAAGATCGTGGCGGTAAGGCGGTCGTGGTGATCGACTGGAGTGGCACCCGCAACCTTCTGACCGGCATTCGTGACAGCGACTTGAACGGTCCACATCTGCCTAGTATCGGCAGCACTCCTCTGTCCGCCTTTCCGGACATGACCTATATCCGCTTGCGCCGTGACGCCACCAACACTATGAAACTGCGCACCCAGGTATCGGAAGCCTTTGAGGTCGCGGACAATAGTCACGATGAAGGTGCCGACAAGACTGTCACCTATCTCACGACCGCCAAGCAAATCGTCGAGGTGTCGAGCCTGCAAGGAGATGCAATAGGCTGTGGACACTTCATATCGTCCTGGGGCTATCCGTCGACCAACCAGAGTCTGCGCGGATTTTCGTGTTACCGCACAACCACGCGCATGCAGCCATGCTCGGACTCCGTGTTTTACAAGGAGTCGCTGCTGACGCCGCCGACCAAGGAGGGCACTCTTCCAGCTCCGACAGAGCTGACCGTATTGCAGGCACAGCCGGGAGTCGACCCGCAACAGTACGCGATACTGATCAATGCGCTGCGTGCCGGCCACGCGCACTACGCCGAAGCGACAGGGCTTCCCGCGCCCCTCTTTTATGAACGGAAGGTTCATGACTACATCATCCGGTTCCCTGAGACTCCAGACATCGATTTTCCAATTGACGAAGAGCGCCGCCGCCAGCGCGACGAAGAAGACGCGGAGGCTGCTGGCGGGCACGAAGTGCAGCCTTACGATGTGAGCACAGAGGCGCCCTGCATTGAACAGATCCGTGTATCGCCGACGCACCACGCCTTGAAGGGCCTCTCCATGGCGGTGCGCTCAGCATCGGGCGCCAATAACACAAGACCGATTGTATCGTCCGACGTCATGCGCAGGATTGCCCCGGCTACACCAGCAGTGCTGGCCAAAGGTGAGACCATTACGACAGCTGCTGCACCCGCGGAGATTACCGCCGAAGATGCAACCGGGACCGCACCAACAAACGACGTCGTACAGACCACTGTGGGTTTGGCGGACAAGGAGCTTGGCAAGCAGGTACCGTATTTCCTGTTTACAAGCTCCTCCCAGTACCTCGAGCTGTTCACGCGTATGATTGCCCGGAAGACCCACGTCCGGGTAGCCGTGCCACCTTTCGCACGGGACGCCAAAATAGTGTTCCAGACAAATTTGACGAGGCGCATGGTGCGCGCCGGCATCGGCATGCTCAAGCAGAAGCGTTACCCATTGCCGGTCGAGCGGTCGGCCAATGGCCTGGTCAATATGTTCCATGACTGGCTGGATATCCCCCAGGCCGTCGTGGCGATCAACTCGCTCAAGCGGGAGTTGGGATTATTCAGTTTCGAGCCACTGGTCGAAATACTGCAGAGCGAATTCATCCCGGTAATGCGAGATGAAAATCCCAACTTGAAGGTCAGCACCTTCGGATACGATAGAACCATCATGGCTGAGCTGGCGCGGTACGCCATCCGCACCGATCACGACGCCTTGGCAGCCTGGTTGCTTTTTTTAGTCGCGCAGTTCCCCGAACCAACCTGGCGGGAGGTAATCGAGCCGACATTGGCAGACATGGGCGGGCCGATGGTACGTGAGGCCAAGCTCTACCTTGATACTTGCAAAAAGGCGTTTCAGCACGCAACTAGAGGCTGGGCGCGAGAAAAAGACCACTATAAGGGTTGTCGACTTGACCTGTATAGCGCTGGTCCAAACCAAGCTAAAGTAGAGGCTCCACTTGACGAAACAGTTGCAGCGCGCGAGAACATCATACCTTCCGATGAAAGCCCAACTTTGGTTCGTCTCGCTAGCCTGATCGTGCCGGGCGGACCGGATTTTAACGCGAACGTGAGTCAGCTAACCAATGAGCTGGATCGCCTAGTGGCCGATCACAGCAAGATCATCTCCCGTCGCAAACAGGAAGCTGAAGCGGAGAGAGCGCGCGAGGTCGAAGCCCGCTGGCAGGCGGCAGAACAGGCGCGACTTCAGGAAGAGCAACGCAAGGCCGAGGAAGAGCGTCGCCAGCGCGAAGAGAACGCCCGTAAACGACGCTTGGCGGAGCGGCGCGCCGCCCAACGCCAGATCATAGAGGCCTATGAGCCGCTACGTGAACTAGGCGAGTTGCCAGTCCTGCAGGTGGTTGAAACCGATGACGACTGCCACAACGCAGTCATATCGGCTGCTGCAACCATGGAGGGGCCGTTGCAGCGGCTGACTGATGCCGTTGCCGCATTAAGTGCGCTGGAAACCCAGCCAGAGCCTGCCTCGTTGCTAGAACGGCGTGCACAAACCGAGGAGAAAAACGCAGCGTTCGATGCCGTGCTGAAGGCACGCGAGGATGTATTGGCCGCGGTGCGAGATGCAGGTTCGGCATTTGCCGCCGACGGCATTTCAGCGCCACTCGGTACGGCGACGGAGCGCGAACGGGAGTTGGCTCCTGCTGCCCCGGCGGTCGAACCAGTCCGGAAAGACGACAGCCTCAAAGTAGATGCCGCGCCAGACGGTGAATTCAACGAAGAGAGCAAAAGCGACGCCGAGGAAGACGAAGCGCTAGTCAGCGAAAAAGTGGATTTCGATACGGTTATGGATGTGCTGTGCCGGCTGACCGAGACAAGGCTCTACGGCCTTGCAAACGTTCAGGCCTACGCGCTGAAACGCCACCTACAGGAAATTGACGACGACGATACGGCGGCGCACATGCCGCTGGTCGGCGGCTTGGTTCGGGTACTGGAAGCCATGGACTGCCAGGGCGTCTACGCGCAGTCGATGCAAACCGTTCACCGCCGGGTGTTCCAACTTGAGACAGCGCTACCGTCTGTCCCGTGCAATCCGGCATATCCCGCAGCGGCGTTTCTGGCCACGGGCTTGGCATCAGTCCTACTAGGCAATCGGGATTTCCACGTGGATTGGGGTGCAGCACTCGGCGAACGTCTGTCGGGCTTCGCACCACTTAATGCTCTAGTGAATTATCTTGCGGATAGTGAGCACAA
Organism: Microbulbifer sp.; assembly: GCF_051659245.1. Classification (NCBI taxonomy): domain Bacteria; kingdom Pseudomonadati; phylum Pseudomonadota; class Gammaproteobacteria; order Cellvibrionales; family Microbulbiferaceae; genus Microbulbifer; species Microbulbifer sp. The sequence goes on along the minus strand of NZ_JBOFOC010000129.1, from coordinate 12,709 downwards.
CCAGCTGCGCTACAGCTTGAATAGCGAAAACTTCCTGGCGGTAAAAATCGGCGAAGTAAATGCACGGCAGCGGGAGCGGGAACGGCTGGTGGCCCGAGCCCGGACCTGGGAAACGGACTCGGCAATTCACTCGAATTTCAAGCACACTGGCTTTACCGTGATGCACAACCACATTTACTCTGATGAAACCGAGATTGGTCAGTGTGTGCAGGCGGTCGCCAAGAACAAGCCAGCTCGCGCTCGTGTGCTGTTTGATACACTTGGCAAGGTGTTCGAGCGCCCTGGCCAGTTTATCGACCAAGCATGGACTCGGACTGGCAACCACGGGCGCCCGGATGGCTCCAAGCGTAATGACACGGTCACCAACATCTTGCGTACGCGCGACTTCGTGCAGGAGTACCTGCGCCTCGCCGAATCCGATGCAGCTGGCAAAGTTGATCCGCGCGTCGGCCGCTTCCTTGAAGGGCTCCATCGGTACCTCGAAGCGGCTCGCCAATGTATTGTCGACCTGCCTGAAGAGACCTCTCTGGACGCGTTCTATCGCCTGGCTGCCATGCGGGGCTTCGAATGCCTGCTCAGGCTTTATGAAGAAGCAACATCGCCTGCCTGCGTGATCACCACTATCCAGCGTGCCCTGCTGGACCTTCCGCTCGATGCCGACCTAATGCCGGAGTTGGACTCAGTCGACGACGGCACGTCGCCGCTGTGCCGACCAGAGGACGTCTTTTCCGCAGTCGCCTACTGGGCAGAGAAAGAGAACCAGCAAGGCCTTGTCGACAATGACAAGGATAGCTATCTGGAAGCCGTCGACTATGCGCTGCAGCGGCACCTAAACAAGCGTAGGATGCTGCCGGTGAGCTACCTGGAGTCTGCATTGCCGACCAAATCACCACGTCGGGCAGAAATCAAAATCACATATGAGCGCGCGAGTAACGCGCTCAAAGCCGAACTGCAAAAGGCACGTGCGCAGGTCACCTCAGCAGCGGCGTTTGACGCCATTCAACCAGCGCAAGCAGATGAGATGCAGCGCAACATCGCTGCCCTCAGCAATTCCATTACCGATGGCCGGCCACTCGGTAAAAAAAATCCTGGGGTACTCCGCTACCCGGACTTCCCCCAGGCGCAGGCCGCACTACAGGAAAACGTCATCCGCAAACTGCACGGTGAATTCAGCAAGACACGCTATAAAATTGCGACAGACGTGGAAGAGCTGGAAGCCGAGGGTCGAGTCACACCAGGCGACATTACACGTGTTCGGGCATTTTTGCGCGAGCCGAGCCCGGCCAACTTACGAGCCGCGGACGAAGCGGTGCTGTGCCTTCGTAACCACCAGAAGCTTCCAGAGCGACTCAAGACCGACGAACACCTAGCGATCAGGTACCAGCGGACTATAGATGAGATCGCCGACCATTGTGGCACCGGTGTAGGCTTGCTCGATGCCGTTAAGGAAGCCTTGGCTGGAAAACGCGCTGTTGGCGAGCCGAAGATCTTGGCAGAGCTGAGCGACGAAGAACGCCGCGAAGCACTGGCCATGCTCAAAGACTATGACGCGCTGTTCGAGGGCGCACACGAAAAAAATCTTGATAAAATGCAGCGCTTCTTCAAGCGGATTGGCGTGGATGAGCTGCCAACAATTCCTTTGCACGGCGTTGCCGGCCGAACCCAGAGGCGGGTGACGATTCTCGATATTGCACCGAGCACATTCGACTTGACCGCACGGCCGGGCGAAGAATTATTCGTTCCGCCCGAGATCGGCTCTGAAGCACGCTATATCCGCGGCGCGATTGTACGCAACACTCCAAACGTTGATGCGCTTCAGAACATTGCTTACGGCGATAATAACTTCCCAGTCGTGCTGTTTGCGCGGCGAAAGCTCAGTCTGGAAAAGCGGGCGAGAATCGCCGCCGAGCGCAGCATTCTCATCGTGGACGAGGCCTCGGTCGTGTTCGCAGCGTTGCATCCAGGCGAGCGCCGCGAAGCACTGATCAAGGTAGGTGTGCTGACATACAGTTGTAACCCCTTCAACGATTTCGGCAACGCAGTGCCACGTGAACTATTTTTTGGTCGCACTAAAGAATTGGACCGCATCCGCAACGCATCTGGCCTAGTGGTGCTGTATGGCGGACGAAGATTAGGCAAGTCATCGATCCTGCACCAAGTGCTGCGCCAAGTGGAACAGCCTGAGAATGCAGTGTATGTCAACTACAAGACGATCGAGCGCATGGACTACCGAATGAGTGCGTGGGAAACCCTCGCCGGCGCGTTAGTCAATGCCGAAGTCGTTCCAGCTATCGCCCGCCCGCGCAAAGTGCAGGATTTTGTCAACCATCTGCGCAAACACATCGCCGAATCCGGCGTTTCCAGGCTGTATCTGCTGCTTGACGAGGTCGATAGGATGATGGCCGAGGAAATCGCACTGTCACCTGGAGAGCACGGCTTTGTTGAACGCCTCGGCGCCCTCGCCGATGAGTTGCGCCCGCATTGCGATATCCAGATTGTGCTGGCCGGCCTGCATGACGTTGCCAGGATCGAAGCCGAGCGCTCGAACAGCATTTTTAATCGCGCCGAGTCGATTGCATTGCGTCCCTGGACCGAGCCGGAGGATATCCGACTCGGGCAAGAGTTGGTCGTTAAGCCGCTCCACGCCCTCGGGTACCGATTTGAAGATGACGCCGGAGATGTGCCAATGCGTATCATGGCGGTATGCAACGCCTATCCGGCGCTGATTCAAATGTACCTGAAGCGCCTGATCGAGCGGTTGGAAAATGATCGCCAGAGCGCCCCGCCACCATTCACAATTTCGACAACGGCGCTGGAAGAGGTGGAACTTACCCGCCAGCTAATCGACGATTTCCGGGCAAAATTCGGCGCGAGCCTGGAACTCGACAAGCGCTACAAGGCCATTGCATTGATGCTAGCAGATGCTTGGCACAGCGATAACGAGGCCGGTATACAGAAGGGACTCAATGTCGAGGAGGTGCGCGGTTTATGTCAAGATCTGGTGCCAAAACTATTTGAGGGGACGGCGCCGGCAACCTATCACGCGCTGCTGGATGAAATGGACAAGCTGAACGTGACCCAGTTAATGGCCAACGGGCGATACATGCTGCGCACTCCGAACATCGCTATGATGATCGGCAACCAGGAAGAAATCGATCGCGAATTGGCCAAACTGGCCAGCGTGATGCCAGAAAGCAAACGTAATTATGGCGAGCGCCGCGCGTTCTTCGACCTAACCGACCGCGGCCGTCAGCGACAGCATGAGCTGTTCCCGATGCCCGTCGGCTGGCTACGCAACTTCATGCAGAATGGGCGGACCGGGCGGCCAATGCCCGTCATTGTCGGCAATGACCTGACCGGCATTCGCGCACTGAACGGGGCCAGCACGGCCGTGTGGGAACTTGAGGGCCGCAAGGCGAGGTTGTGCCTCGGCCACCTGCGCAGGCGAATTAACGATATCCGTGCCGAGCAAGCCAAACCAGCCGGCGACAAGCGCCCACAATTGTTGTTCATCCGCGCCTGCGATTGGGAGCCTGCGGCCTTGGGCGAATTGGCTGCTGAGGCGGCGCGTGGCGATCAGTACGATATTCGCGTCATGCTCCTGGCCGGTCCGGAGCGCATCGTTGACATGGCCAATGCGTTCCGCGCACAAGTCGACGCGCAGAAGTTTGATGGACTGGGCTGGGAGCCGGTCGTGGTGCCGCCCTGGTCGGCAGACGCGCTGTACCTCCACGCCAGCAATCACGCCGACAACCCCAAGCTGGCGGATAACCAGGAAGCCATTGCACAAATCATAGAGGCAAGCGCAGGCTTCACCAATGGCGTCACCGCAATTTACAGTCCGACCCTTGCGGTTAACCAGGTCAACGCGCAGGCTGCAGCTTTTGCCAAGAAGCATTTAGGCTCCGCAGCGGCGATATATAACACGATTGGAATGCCAAAGGCGTTTGGTGAGGCCCGCCGCGAGGGTCTGCAACTGGCCGTTACTTTGCTCACCGGTGAGCGTGCCCAGGTGCGCAACGGCTTCGTTGAGCTCGACAGCGAATTGATCGATTTTCTGCGTGAGAGCAGGGTTGAACTCACTGATGTCCAGGTGGCCTTCTGGATGGGCATTCTTCAACAAGGCGGTGACGGGAAGTGGGTAGTACCAGTCGCCCTGCGCGGCCTGGTCGACGGCGCAAAAGGAGAAGAGGTATGACCCGGGCCAATGAATACGACCCCGGGCTCTATTGGTCATTACCGGGACCGGCGAAATTCGTTGATGACCTGATCATAGCCCTTGGCCGATCGCGCAATGTTGTGATCAACACGCCGATTACTACACAAAATCTGCTTCGCGAGGGCGTCAAGCGCGCAGTACGCGAAGGTGTGCGACATCGAATTCTAACGTTTAAAGTATACGACCATACTGACATCGCCAGCGACCTCGCCGGCCACTTTGCAGGCTTCGATCGGATCATCGGCCAGGCTCTGGCAATAGTAAAGGATGAACAGCCGACCGTTGTTATTCTGGACCCGCAGACCGAAGCCGGACGGAAGAGTTGTGAGGCCTATGCATTGGCATTTGCCGAGACCGCTGAATGGGCCAGCGAGGGGATCGTCCGACTGCTGGTGACTCTGCATGCTGAAGAGTTGACCCGACCGCAGCGGCTCGGTGCCGGGGAGCTTCTTGTGTTCGACGGCGGCCTGAACGCCGATGAAATAGGTGCCTACGTTTCGCTACGCATGGGGGAAAATGTAGGCCCAGGACAAACCCGTTTATACAAAGCGATCGTCAGTGAATTTGCTGGATTCGACGTCTTCTTTGCCGAGCAGCTCATGCGAATAAAAGAATCAGACTGGTTGGACTTGGCAGACAAGTTGCCGGAATTTATTGCGGGCGACGAGGTACGCTGGCGTCACGAGACCTGGGTCGACGGCACCCGAACGATTGCCGGCGGCGATGCCCACACCCTGCGCGAGGCCTACCTCCGGTTGCATGGCGACGAACTAGAGAAGGCAGTTGCCGAGAGGCGGCTCAGGAAGCGCTTCTGGCGGGCCAGCCTTAAAGCGCTCACGCCATGGATGGAGGCGCAGCGGCCAGAGGTTATCGCGATACTCGATGGTGCTTTGCGGAAGTCGCCTTGGAAAACGGGGCGAGGAACAATCGACTTGGCAACGCAGACACGGGAGAAGGCACGGGTATTCGTTCGAGAAAAGAATCCGGACGAACTAGAGTATTCAGATATCAACTTCATGAGTAAGAACGGAGGATTGCCAACAACCTCCCGTCGCGAGGAGCATGCGATCAGAGCCTGTGTCTGCGCTAAGCGCGTACGGGATGCGATCGCTCATCTGCGCACCCCGGACGCGGAAAGCATTAGCAATCTGATTGGGGCAATGCGAGCCATCGGCATAGAGTGACCCTAGCAATCTCGCCCTCTACGCTCTTTGAGTTCAACTACGAGCCTACCTGTTGTTGAAGTTAAAGTAGGCCATCTTTTCCTTACCGGCCAATCTGTACTTCAGAAACGCGAAAGCCCCGCAGTGCGGGGCTTTACGTGTTGCTTCAGAGTCCTGAAGACTTTGATGTGGTGCCCAGGGCGGGACTTGAACCCGCACGAGCTATGCTCACTACCCCCTCAAGATAGCGTGTCTACCAATTCCACCACCTGGGCAAAAAACTGTTACTGCTGCTCGTCGGCCTCGGGGGCCTCCTCCTCTTCAGCGGCCGGGACGTCCTCGGCACTCGGTACCTCATCCGCCGGCTGGGCATCCAGCTGCGGGATATCGGCGCCGGCTTCCGGCGTATTCGCCTCCGGCACTTCCGGCACGTCGCCGGGCTGCTCCACCACCGCGGGAATCTCCGGCAGGTCCGCGTCGATATTGGCGTCCGCGCTCTGCCGCGCCAGTATAGCGAGACCGAAACTGGTCACAAAAAACACGGTGGCCATAACGGCGGTTAGGCGGGAAAAGAAGTTGCCGCTACCCGCGCTGCCGAATACCGTGCCCGAGGCCCCTCCGCCGAAGGAGGCGCCCACTTCTGCGCCCTTGCCCTGCTGCAGCAGAATCAGACCGATAATGCTGAGCGCGGTCAGGACGTGTACGACTAAAACCAATTTTTCCATTGACAGGAAACCTGTTTTCCCCGGGTTCTATCAACCCTGTTGCTAAAAATTCTGTTTCCGCTGCGGCCTCATTGTGCGGCGCGGCAGATCCTGGAGAACTCTTCCGCATCCAGTGAGGCCCCACCCACCAGTGCGCCGTCGATATCCGCCTGGCCAAAAAGCGCCGCGGCATTGCCGCTCTTGACGCTGCCGCCATAGAGTATTTGCACTTTGGCCCCGGCCTCGCCCAGACGGCCGCGAATAAACCGGTGGACCCCCTGTGCCTGTTCCGGAGTGGCTGTCATTCCGGTACCTATGGCCCAGACCGGCTCGTAGGCGATCACGGCATTTTCCCAGCAATCGCCGCCGTTGATCGAGGCAACCGCGTGCAGCTGCGTATCGATCACTTCCAGAGTGCGCTCCTGCTCCCGCTCTTCCCGGGACTCGCCCACACAGAGAATCGGAATCAGACCCGCGGACCGGGCGGCGCCGAACTTGCGCGCCACCAATTCACTGCTCTCTCCGTAGAGAGAGCGTCGCTCCGAGTGTCCCACGATTACATAGCGGACACCCCAATCCTCCAGCATGGACGCGGAGACCTCCCCGGTGAAGGCGCCATTGGCCTGCTCACTGAGGTTTTGCGCCCCTGTTGCGACCCGCTCTCCCACCTTCTCCGCCAGCAGCGGCAGGTAGGGGAAAGGAGGACAGATAGCCACCCGGGCAGCGACCCCTTCCAGGTCGAGGCCCTTGAAAAACTGTTCGGCAAACTCGCGGCTGCCGTTCATTTTCCAGTTGGCTGCTACCAGCGGCGTACGCATACGTGCTCCTTCCAAGGGGCGCAAATCTTAGCGGCATTGGCGGGGGATGTAAATGATGAATGCGCGGTGTAACTCAGTTCTGTAGGAGCGGCCCATGGCCGCGATCAGACTCCGGTGCCCACTGGGAGCGGGATCGCGGCCATAGATAGAAGACGAATTCGCGCCCATCATTCATCAACCACCTGCCCGCTCTACCGCCGTGGCGATCTGCCCGGCCAATTGCTCCACCTGGGCGGCGTCCTCCCCCTCCACCATGACCCGGATCAGCGGTTCCGTGCCGGAGGGGCGCAGCAATACGCGGCCGCGGTGCGCCAGCTCCCCTTCCGCAGAGGCAACGGCGGCGACCACATCCGGGTGTTCGAGCACACCGTTGCGGCCCGCCAGACGGACATTGATCATGTGCTGGGGCAACATTTTCATGCGCCCCTTGAGCTGGTGCAAGGGTTCACCGAAATCGCAAATCGCGCGCAGTACCTGCAGCGCGGAAACGATGCCGTCGCCGGTGGTGGTGGCATCGGCGCAGATGATGTGTCCGGAGGACTCGCCACCCAGGGCCCAGCCGTTGGCGCGCATCATCTCCAGCACATAGCGGTCGCCCACTTTCGCGCGGGCAAAGGGGATCTGCCGCTCCCTGAGCGCCAATTCGAACCCGTAGTTGCTCATTTGAGTGCCCACCACACCGTTGCAGCCGCCCAGGAATTGCTGGCGGTGCATGGCAATGGTGAACAACAGCTGGTCGCCGTCCACCAGTTCGCCATTTTTGTCCACAAAGAGCACCCGGTCGCCGTCGCCATCGAAGGCGATACCCAGGTCGGCGCCCTGTTCCAGCACCGCCTTCTGCAACTGCTGCGGTTTGGTGGAGCCGCAATCCAGGTTGATATTGATCCCGTCCGGACTGACACCGATGGAGGAAACTTCGGCCCCCAACTCGCGGAATACCTTGGGGGCGATATGGTAGGTGGCGCCGTTGCCGCAATCCAGGACCAGACTGATCCCCTCCAGGGAGAACCCCCAGGGCGTGGAGGCCTTGCAGAATTCGATGTAGCGGCCGACGGCGTCGTCGATCCGCCAGGCTTTGCCCAGGTCCTCAGAGGTGATCATCGGGAGCTCAAGCGCCGCTTCGATATCCAGCTCCAGATTGTCCGGCAGCTTGCCGCCTTCGGCACTAAAGAACTTGATGCCATTGTCCTGGTAGGGGTTGTGAGAAGCGGAGATCACGATACCCGCCTGGGCGTGGAAGGTGCGGGTCAGGTAGGCGATGGCGGGGGTCGGCATGGGCCCCAGCAGTCCCACGTCGACGCCAGCACTGATCAGGCCCGCCTCCAGCGCGGCCTCGAACATATAGCCGGACACGCGGGTATCCTTGCCGATCAGGATGCGCGAGCGGCCGCCGCCTTTCTGCACCCCCAGGACCTTGCCGGCGGCGTAGCCGAGGCGCAGCATGAATTCCGGAGTGATGACTCCCTCACCCACCCTGCCGCGGATGCCGTCGGTGCCAAAATATCGTCTTGTCATCAATTACTTCTCTTCCGTCTTCTTTTTCCCTACAGCGGGCCATGGCCCGCCCCTCTCCCCCAACCCCTCTCCCGCAAGCGGGAGAGGGGAGCAGGATACCCGAGTCCCGAGTCCCGAAGATTATTGCGGGTTATCCACCAGCCGTTGCATCCGCAACACATCCACCGTGGCCGCCACATCGTGCACCCTCAGTATCCGCGCGCCGCGCTGGGCGGCGAGCATAGCCAGGGCCAGGCTGCCGGGCAGGCGCTGGTCCACCTCCCGGCCCAGCAGGCGGCCGATCATCGACTTGCGCGACAACCCCGCCAGCAACGGGATATCCGATGGCGCCAGTTCGGACAGGTTTCGCAACAGGGTCAGATTGTGTTCATCGGTCTTGCCAAAACCGAAACCGGGGTCGAATATCAGCCGCTGCCTGGCTATACCCGCCGCCTCGCAGGCTTTCTGGCGTTCCCGCAGGTAAGCGGCCACTTCCGCCACCACATCCCCGTAGTGGGGATCTCTCTGCATGTTGTCCGGCTGGCCGCGCATATGCATCAGGCACACCGGCAATCCGGTGGCCACCGCCGCCTCCAGGGCACCGGGGCGCTCCAGGGCGCGCACGTCGTTGATCAGGCCCGCGCCGGCAGCCGCGGACTCGCGGATGACCCCGGGGGTACTGGTGTCCACGGAAATCACTACATCCAGTTCGGCGGTAATGGCTTCCACCACCGGCACCACCCGGCCCAATTCCTCCTGTTCGGAAATAGGTGCCGCGCCGGGACGGGTGGACTCACCGCCCACATCGATAATCGCCGCGCCCTCGCGCACCATCTGCTCCGCGCGCCTGAGCGCCAGATCGGTATCCAGAGCGCCGCCGGCGTAGTAGTTGCCACCGTCGGAGAAGGAATCGGGTGTGGTGTTGAGTACGCCCATGACGACCGGGTGGGACAGGTCCAGGGTGTGTTTGCCGCAAATTATTTTCATAAGCAGATACAAAAAACGGAACGCTGAATGCGGAGTGGATTATCCCATTCCGCATTCAGCATTCCGCATTCATCATTTATTGATCAGTGTCCGGAGAGGGGGCCACCCACCGGGTTGCCCTTGCCGGCGGCAGGGTTCTTGTCGGTTTCCTCCGCCGGGCCGCTGCCGCCGCTGAAATCGTTGTCGTGCCAGTCCCGCGGCGGGCGCACCTTGCGCCGCGCCATCAGGTCGCTCACCTGCTCAGCGTCGAGGGTCTCATATTCCATCAGCGCATCCTTCATCGCCTCGAGAATATCCCGGTTCTCCTCCAGCAACTGGCTCGCCCGCTCGTAGCAACTGTCGATAATGCGGCGTACCTCGGCCTCGATCTCGTAAGAGGTCTTGCCGGATACGGGGTTGCCGGCGCCGGGCTGGCCCCTCTCGTCCTCGCCGTAGTGCAGCGGGCCGAGCTTCTCCGAAAGGCCCCACTTGGTGACCATATTGCGCGCCAGTTCGGTGGCCCGTTCGATATCGTTGGAGGCGCCGGTGGTCACGCCGTCCACTCCCAGGGTCATCTCCTCGGCGATGCGCCCGCCGAACAGGGAGCACAGCTGGGATTCGATGGCGCGCTTGGAAATGCTGTACTTGTCCTCCTCCGGCAGGAACTGGGTGACACCCAGGGCCCGGCCGCGGGGGATGATGGTGACCTTGTGCACCGGGTCGTGCTCCGGTACCAGGCGGCCGATAATCGCGTGACCGGCCTCGTGGTAGGCGGTGTTGGTCTTTTCCTTCTCGCTCATCACCATGGATTTGCGCTCGGCGCCCATCATGATCTTGTCGCGGGCACGCTCGAACTCTTCCATGGTTACGGTGCGGCGGTTGGCCCGCGCGGCAAAGAGCGCGGCCTCGTTCACCAGGTTGGCCAGGTCGGCGCCGGAGAAGCCGGGGGTGCCGCGGGCGATGGTCTGCGCGGACACCTTGTCGTCCACCGGCACCTTGCGCATGTGCACCTTCAGGATCTGCTCGCGGCCGCGGATATCCGGCAGCCCCACGACCACCTGGCGGTCGAAGCGGCCCGGGCGCAGCAGCGCGTGGTCGAGGACGTCCGGGCGGTTGGTGGCGGCGATGACGATCACACCCTCGTTGCCCTCGAAGCCGTCCATTTCCACCAGCAGCTGGTTCAGGGTCTGTTCGCGCTCGTCGTGCCCGCCGCCCACGCCGGCGCCGCGGTGGCGGCCCACGGCGTCGATCTCGTCGATAAAGATGATGCAGGGGGCCTGCTTCTTGGCCTGCTCGAACATATCCCGCACCCGGGAGGCGCCCACACCCACGAACATCTCCACGAAGTCGGAGCCGGAGATAGAGAAGAAAGGCACCTTGGCCTCGCCGGCGATGGCTTTCGCCAGCAGCGTCTTGCCGGTGCCGGGAGGGCCGGCCATCAGCACACCGCGGGGGATATTGCCGCCCAGGCGCTGGAACTTGGACGGGTCGCGCAGGAATTCAACCAGCTCCTGCACATCCTCTTTGGCCTCGTCCACGCCCGCCACATCGGCGAAAGTGGTCTTGATCTGGTCCTCGCCCAGCAGGCGCGCCTTGCTCTTGCCGAAAGCCATGGGCCCGGAGCGGCCGCCGGCGCCGCCCTGCATCTGGCGCATGAAGAACATGAAGACGGCGATAATGATCAGGATCGGGAAGCTGGCCACCAGCAACTGCTGCCAGATACTCGGGGACTCCGGCTCGCGGCCCACGAACTGCACATTGCTGCGCACCAACTCGTTGGTGAGCTCGTCGTCGATGATCTGCGGCTGGATGGTCTTGAAGCGGTTGCCATCGGCCTTTTCGCCGGTAATCACCAGGCCGTCCACCACCACGCTCTTGATCTGCCCGGCCTGCACATCCTGCACAAAGTCGGAATAGCTGAGGGACTCATCCCGCGACTGCGGCTTGAAGTTCTGGAAGACCATCAGCAGCACCGCCGCGATAATCAACCACAGTACGAGATTCTTTGCCATATCGTTCAAAAGGATCGCCCTCTTGCCTTCGTTTATCCGGCTCTCTGGCCGCCGCCGGTGGCGGCCTGCGGGACCTGCGGGAGCAAAGGTCCACCAACGCCGGTTCAATTGCATTCACACCATTATAGGCATGCGTATCTGTATCTCCGCGCCCGCCCCTGGCGAGAGGGTTCGCGAAGCCCTTATACCATATCGGGAGCTGAGGTCAGAAATAACCGAATGTCTCGCCTGTCGCCCTATCCATTACCAAACAGGGCACTAGCCTTTGAAGCCCCGCGCCACTACGTAGACTTCCCGTGAGCGAGGCCTGGAGGCGCCGGGCTTGCGGGTCGACACACTGGCGTAGCTGGTGCGCAGATCGCGAATCAGCTGGTCGAAGCCCTCGCCCTGGAACACTTTGGCAACAAAACCGCCGCCGGGCTTCAGCACCTGCCGGGCCATATCCGCGGCCAGCTCCACCAGGTACATAGACGCGGGCTGGTCCACGTCCCGCACTCCACTCATATTGGGGGCCATATCGGAAATCACAAGGTCCGCCCGGTCCTCGCCCAGCCGCTCCAGCAGCTGGTTCAGCACCGACTCCTCGGTAAAGTCGCCCTGCACGAACTCCACCCCGGCGAGCGGGTCCATGGCCAGGATATCCGAGGCCAATACCCGCCCCTTGTGACCCACCAGTTCCGCCGCCACCTGGGACCAGCCCCCCGGCGCCGCTCCCAGGTCCACCACCGTCATACCCGGCTTGACCAGGCGGTCTTTCTGCTGCAGCTCCAGCAGTTTATAGCTGGCGCGGGAGCGGTAGCCCTCCTTCTGCGACTGCTTGACGTACTGGTCATTGAAATGCTCGCGCAGCCAGCGGTGGCTGCTCTTGGATCGGGCCATCAGGTACAATACTTCCTCAAATTCTGTAGGAGCGGCAGGGCGGGATGGCCGCCCCGCCGCTCCTACATACATAGGTACCCACACAGTGGGGATGGAGTATTGTATGCCTTTAACCGCCGACCGCAAAAAAGCCCTGCGCACCCTGGGCCACAACCTCAAACCCGTGGTCACCGTTGCCGGCAAGGGGCTGACCGAAAGCGTACTGGAGGAACTGAACCGGGCGCTGGAGGACCATGAGCTGATCAAGGTGAAACTGGCGGTGACCGACCGGGAGCTGCGCCATCGGGCGATCGGCGAACTGTGCGAGAAGAGCGGCGCCGAGCTGGTGCAGGAGATCGGCAAGATAGCGTTGATCTTTCGTGCAGCGGAAAAGCCGGACGCCAGGCTTTCCAATCTGTTGCGGTGAGTACCCCCTCCCTTCTGTAGGAGCGGCCCATGGCCGCGATCGGTCTGC
>NZ_JBOFOC010000128.1:0-3634 GCF_051659245.1 Microbulbifer sp. | reverse complement strand
TCTGAAAAACGGAAACCCCGATCGCGGGCATGGCCCGCTCCTACAGCGCATCATCATTCCGAGTCCCGAGTCCCGATAAATAGGGGCCCGGCTTACCCAGTCCGTGAGCCTATTATCTCCGCGCAGGCGGCCAGCAGCGCGTCCATCTCCCCATCGGTGCCGATGGAGATACGCAGGTACTCACTGATACGCGGCTTGTTGAAATAGCGCACCAGGATATCCCGCCGGCGCAGTTCGCGGTACAGGTCTTCCGCCTCGATGCCCCGCGGCCGCGCGAGGACGAAATTGGCCTTGGACGGCACCACCTCAAATCCCAGCTTCCCCAGTTCCGCGACCACCCGTTCACGGGTGGCGATCACTTTGGCGCTGCTGTCCGCCAGCCAGGCGCCGTCCCGCACCGCCGCCAGTGCCACGCGCTGGGCGACGCTGTCGATGGGATAGGAGTTGAACGAGTTCTTGGTGCGCTCCAGTCCCTCGATCAGGTGCCGCTGTCCCAGGGCATAACCCAGGCGCAGCCCGGCCAGGGCGTGGGATTTGGACAGGGTGCGGATCACCAGCAGGTTCGGGTGATCGCCGATCAGGCGCACCGCGCTCTCGCCGCCGAAGTCGATATAGGCTTCGTCGATGGCCACCACCCGCTGGGGCTGCAGCCGCAGCAACCCTTCGATCTCCTCCAGCGGCAGGTAGCGGCCAGTGGGGGCGTTGGGGTTGGGCAGGATGACGCCGGCGGCGGGGCCGGCGTAGTCTTCCACCGCCAGGCTGAAGTCGTCCCGCAGCGGCGGCGTGCGGTAGTCGATGCCGTAGAGCTGGCAGTAGACCGGGTAGAAGCTGTAGGTGATGTCCGGGAACAGAAGCGGTTCCGGACGGCGAAAGAAGCTGTAGAAGCTGTGCGCCAGCACTTCATCGGAACCGTTGCCCACAAACACCTGGCCGCGGTCGAGGTCATTCTGCTTGGCGATGGCGGCGCACAGCTCAGTGGACTCCGGGTCCGGGTAGCGGCGCAGGGCTTCCGCCAGCTGTTCGTCCGCCAGCGTCTCCAGTGCGCGGGGCGAGGGCGGGTAGGGGTTCTCGTTGGTGTTCAGCTTGATCAGCCGGCCGCGGGGCTGTTCCCCGGGGACATAGGGTTCCAGTTGCGCCAGCTCGGGGCTCCAGAAGGGATTGCTCAAGACTCTGTCTCCGTCTCCTGCCCGGTGGGGGCTTGCTGTTCCGGCGCTTCCTTCGCCTCCGCCTCACCCTCATCGCGGGCTTTTTTATCCAGGGGAATATCGAACAGTGCCGGCGAACCGGCGATAAACTGCCCCATGGGCACCGGTTCACGCCACAACATGTCTTCGTATTTGATCTCGGTGGAGATCTCCGGCAGCGCGCTGAAATCGCGCATCCCGCCGATGTCCTCCGCCATTTCCAGGCCGAGAAAGCTCCAGGGCAGCAGCAGCGCCACGCCCCAGCGCCAGCGCGGGGACAGGTTCATGGCCAGGAAGCAGGCGCACCAGAGCATGGCGGGCAGCAGCAGTGCCAGTACTACCAGGTCGAGCAGGCCCTTCCAGCCGCCGAGGGCGTAGTTGAAATCCAGCAGGCCGCCGAACCACTCCCAGGCCGCATACAGCAGGGCTCCCAGGGTGGCGATGGACAGGTGGGTAAAGAATCGCGTCTCGTGGCGCACCACCCGGCCGATAAAGGCCCAGGCCGCCGCGTAAACCAGCAGGCCCACCACGCTGCCCGCCACCAGGTTCGCCGCCAGTGTCCACTCGTAGCTGCGCGCGTAGCCCAGATAACTGATCACCAGGGTGGACAGGCCCACGGTGAACAGCAGCGCGAAGGCCACCGCCGGGTGCGAGAGCCGCCCGAACAGTCTTTCCAGCGAGTGCAGCGGCAGCGCCGGCGACACCCTTGCCTCGCTGTCGGTAAAGCGCAGATGGGTCTTGCCCAACTGTATCTCGTCGCCGGACTCGATGGCACGCTCGCTGAAGGCGCCCGCCTTGACCGATTTGTCGCGGTGGTTGCCAAGCAACTGGCTGCCGTTCGCGCTGTGCAGGTCCCGCAGGGTATAGCTGCCGTCTTCGTCGCGCACCACCTCCGCGTGGCGGGGGTCGGCGTGGGGGTCGTCGAGGATGACATCGTTATGGTAGGCGCGCCCCAGGGTGAAACGCTCGCCGTCCATACGATAGCGGGCCTGTACCCGCTGGGAACGGTTGAGTTCTTCGATAATCAGTGCCATTGGATCTCGCTCGTGAACTTCTCGGAAAAGGCGGTCGCCGACTCCTCGGTAAATCCGGACAGGGTGAAGTGGCTGACCAGGGCGCGGTCCTTCTGGTCCACGGTGAGGCTCAGGAAGAAAATATCGTACAGGTCCGGGAACTGCTGGTAGCGGCGCACGCAGTAGCTGGTGCGGGCCCGCACCGGCTGCCGGTCGTTATCGGCTTTGGATTTCCCCACTTTGCGTTCCTGGGAGGTAAAGCCCTGGCGGCAGCGGAAGTTGGTGACGTCGTCCTCGCCGGCCATATTACCGGGGTAAAAGCTGCTCATCTGGCTTTCGTATTCGCTGTAGAAACGCGAGGGCAGCAGGTCGTCCGCCTCCAGCCAGAAAAACTCGTATTCCACCCGGCCGGTGTTGAAATTCTCCGACAGGTAGATAACGTCCTGGCCGGTGCAGCCTTTGTCGATGCGTTTGACCGGGTTGTCCTCGTCCTCCCCGGAGTTGCCCCAGCACTGAATGGAGGAGAGTATCTCCCCCACCACCATGGCATCCCCCAGCGGGCGCAGTTTCCACTCCGCCTCCAGTACGGAGTCGATAATCTTCTGCTGGTTGTCGAGCAACTGCCGGTGGGTAGCGGCCTGGAGGTCAACCGGGCGGCCGTCCTGCCGTTGGTAGTGTTCCCGCAGCGCGATCAGCTTTTCCACCGGTACCAGGAAACTGATCTGGTTGCCGGCGGTGGCCACATTGATTCCCACCACCTCGCCTTTGGCATCGATCACCGGCCCGCCGCTCATGCCGGGATTGATCGAGCCGGAAAAGTGAATGCGGTCGTAGAAACTGCCGGCGGCAATGCCGTTGTAGGTACCCGGTACCAGGGTCATGCCCAGGTCCAGGGGATTGCCCAGGGAGATGATGGTGGTCCCGTGACTGGGGGCGTGCCGGGACAGGTGGATATATTCCGGGCCGGGTTTGTTCTGGCGCAGCAGTGCCAGATCGTTGACCACATCGATATCCAGCAGCTCCAGCTCGCCCCGACTGCCGTCCACCGACAGGTACTGCAGGCGATACTTCTCCGGCTTGCGCACCGCCTCCGCCACCACATGATAATTGGTGGCGACCAGGCCGTCGGCGGAGATCTGGAAGCCGGAACCGATGGCCGCCTTGGAGTTGGAGGACTTTTCGATCAGGCGGATCTGGTAGAGGCTTTCGCGATAGTCGCTGTAGAGCTTTTCGTAACTTTGCGCCGAGGCGACACCGGTAAAACAGCAGAACAACAGGGTAAGCAGGCGCATGCGCAGGAGCTGTCTCTTTTTTGATTAATTTATGGGCAGAAAGGCGGGATGGTAAGTGGTCGGCGGCCAATGATCAATGACCCTGTAGGAGCGGCCCATGGCCGCGATCTGATTGCACTACGAAGTGAGATCGATCGCGGCCATG
>NZ_JBOFOC010000127.1:0-24011 GCF_051659245.1 Microbulbifer sp. | reverse complement strand
CATGCCCGCGATCAGCTTCAATCGCGGGCATGGCCCGCTCCTACAGGGCAAGGGCTGCCGGCACTCCATTGAGGAATCCGTTCGGCCAACAGGTCGAGCGTCTATGGTTAACAAGAGGAAAACCGCGCCTGCGGGAAAGCTATGACAGAACGCTGCGAGCTGTTGATTACCAATGTCCACGCCGCCACCATGGACCCTTCCCTGCCCGGCGCCTACGGCGCGGTGGAGGACGCCGCGGTGGCGGTTACCGGCGGCCGCATCGTGTGGCTGGGCCCGCGCGCAGAGCTGCCGGACACCGCTCCCGACGAGGTAGTGGACGGCGAGGGCCAGTGGCTGACCCCGGGCCTGGTGGACTGCCACACCCACCTGGTCTACGGCGGCCACCGCGCCTCCGAGTTCGCCCGCCGCCTGGGTGGCGAGAGCTACGAGGAGGTGGCCCGCGCCGGCGGCGGTATCCTGTCCACGGTGCGCGCCACCCGCGCGGCCAGTGCCGAACAGCTGTACCGCGCCGCCGAACCCCGACTGCGCGCGCTGATGGCCGAGGGTGTAACCACCGTGGAGATCAAATCCGGCTACGGCCTGGACCTGGATACCGAACTGAAACAGCTGCGCGCCGCGCGCCGCCTGGCCCAGCACCACCCGGTGAACGTGGTTACCACCTGCCTGGCCGCCCACGCGCTGCCGCCGGAATACGACGGTCGCGCCGACGAATATATCGACCTGGTGTGCGAGGAAATCCTACCGGCGGTGTCCAAGGAGCAACTGGCGGATGCGGTGGATATGTTCTGCGAATCCATCGCCTTTTCCGTCGACCAGTGCCGGCGGGTGATCGACTGCGCGCAGAAGCTGGATCTGCCTATCAAGGTACATGCGGAGCAGCTCTCCAGCAGCGGCGCCACCGCCATGGCCGCGGCCGCCGGCGCCCTGTCCGCGGACCATATCGAGTACATCACCGAGATGGATGTGGCCGCCATGGCCGAGAGCGGCACCGCGGCGGTACTGCTGCCCGGGGCCTTCTACACCCTGCGCGAAACCCGGGTGCCGCCGGTGGACAGGCTGCGCGCCGCCGGCGTGCCCATGGCCCTGTCCACCGACCTGAACCCCGGCAGCTGCCCCATCGCCTCGCTGCGGCTGATGATGAATATGGGCTGCAACCTGTTCGGGCTCACCCCCGCCGAGGCGCTGGCCGGAGTGACCCGCGCCGCCGCCCGGGCGCTGGGCCTGTGCTGTTCCCGCGGCGTGCTGCGCGCTGGGTTGCGCGGGGATATGGTGCTCTGGCCGATGGACACTCCCGATCAGCTGGCCTACGAAGTGGGTGCGCTGAAACCGGCACGGATTTTCCTCGCCGGTAGAACAGTAGGAGGCAGAGATGTTACAGCTGGCTGATATGCGCCTGTGGAGCGGGCGCACCGATAGCGAGGACGGCAGGGCCGGCGAGCGCTGGCACCAGCGCATCACACCGCTGCAACTGGACAGTTCCCCGGGCCTGGCGATCCTGGGCTTTGCCTCCGACGAGGGGGTGCGCCGCAACAAGGGCCGCATCGGCGCCGCCAAGGGCCCGCGCATCCTGCGCCTGGCCATGGCCAACCTGCCCGCCACCTTCGACACACCGATGTACGACGCCGGCAATGTGAAGATTGAAAGGGAGGACCTGGAATCCGCCCAGTCCATGCTCGGCGCGCGTATCAAGGAACTGCTGGATGGCGGCCACTTTCCCCTGATACTGGGCGGCGGCCACGAGATCGCCTTCGGCAGCTATCAGGGCATCGCCCGCTGGATGCGCGAGCATCACCGCGACAAGACCCTGGGCATTATCAATTTCGACGCACACCTGGATCTGCGCGTGCCCTCCCCCCGGGGCTCGTCGGGTACGCCCTTCTACCAGATCGCCGAGCAGTGCGAGATCAACGGCCGCCCCTTCAACTACCTATGCATCGGCGCCGCCGACAGCGCCAACACCCCGGCGCTGTATAACCGCGCCCGGGAACTGGGTGCGCAGGTGATCCGCGACCGCGAGATCACCAGTTGGCAGCTGGACGGGGTGCGGGAACAGATCCGGGAATTTATCGACAGGGTGGACTTCGTCTACCTCACCATCTGCCTGGATGTCTTCCCCGCCGCGGTAATGCCCGCGGTCAGCGCCCCCGCCGGGCGCGGCGTGCCGCTGGAGCTGTTCGAGCCGTTGCTGGATACGGTGCTGGAATCGAAAAAGGTGTGCCTGGCGGATATGGCGGAGTTCAATCCCTATTTCGATATCGAGGACCACGCCGCGCGCACTGCGGCGCGGATTGGGTTTCAGATTGCCAATGGGGTTGCCGATTGACATGTGTCACGTGACACTATACTTTCTGTGGCATGATCAAGACTTTCGCGGACCGGCGTACACAGGAGTTGTATCTGGCCGGCAGGGCCAGACGGCTTCCGGCAGATATTGCGAAACGGGCCGCGCGTAAGCTCGAATACCTGAATCTGGCGATCAAACTCGACGATCTGAAAGTCCTCCCGGCAACCGGTTGCATGCGCTGGAGGGCGACCGGAAGGGGCAGTACTCTATTTCAGTTAATGACCAATGGCGTATCTGCTTTCGGTTTGTTGATGGCGACGCCTACGATGTCGAAATCTGTGATTATCATTGAGGGCAGCGGGAACCATGGCTATTGCCAACACGAAGGGTATGAAGCGCCGGCCTACACACCCCGGTGAGATACTGCGTGAGGACTTCATGCCGGACTACGGGCTCACCACATCCAGCCTGGCCCAGGCCGTGGGAGTTTCGCGCCAGTCGATCAATGAATTGGTGCATGAGCGCCGGGGGCTCAGTCCGGAGATGGCGTTGCGCCTCGCCCGTCTGTTTGGCAACTCTCCGGAGTTCTGGTTGAGCGCACAACGGGCAGTCGATCTCTGGGAGGCTGCGCAGACAATTGAGCAGGAAGTGGCTCGAATCAAACCGCTGAACGCCGCATAGCAGCCCCTATAAATCCCGCTAAATCGCTAGACCCGCCCAACTGCGCGGAACGCCCCGCCCGCGCCGACGCCCAGGTCGGCTTATTGCAGGTGATCCTGCAACTCCGCACCCGCCTGATCCAGAGCATCCTGCACCGCCGCTATCCGACTCAGGGGGTTGAGGAGGCCGAAGTCGTGGATCATGCCGTTGTAGCGCACCGCAGTGACAGTGACACCAGCGTCGTTCAGCTTGCAGTGGATACATGCAGCCGCACGTCCACATTGTTGCGGGTGGCGTTGGAGTAAGGGCATACCCGATGGGCTTTTTCGACCAGTTCCTCGGCCTCCACCTGCTCCAGGCCCGGCAGGGGCACGCGCAGGTCGATATCCAGGCCGAAGCCTTCGCCGGCGGGGCCGATGCCCACCTCGCCGCGCACGCTGGTATCAGGGAAGTGGAATAGAGGCTGAAGCAGAGCCGGCTGTCGAGCTTGAGGTCTTCGCAGACGGATTTGCCATGGGTTGCCCGGTTACTCACTGGTGGCAATAGCTTGCCAGTTTACCGCAAGGGGAGCCGCGCTTCCTTTTCCCGGAAAATTTTTATGTAAGGTTTCTACCGCCCCGAATACTGTAACGTGGATAACAACAGGGAGAACCCGGGTGGACGCGCGCGATCGCCTGTTTCAGCAATTACTGGCCGATCACGGCGCCGCCATCTCGCGGGTCGCCGGGGCCTATGTGCGCGGCCACGCGGAGCGCGACGACCTAGTGCAGGATATCTGGTTGGCGGTGTGGCGTGCACTGCCGTCGTTCCGCGGCGATGCCAGCCTCAAGACCTTCGTATTCCGCATAGCCCACAACCGCAGTGTCACAGAGTTGGCGCGGCGACGCGCTGCCCACGGCAATATGGAGGAGGTGGAGGCGTTGGCGGATTCCGCACCCGGTCCGGCGGAGCGGTTGGCTGCCGAACAGCGGGCGCAACGTCTGCTGGCCGCAGTGCAGAGGCTGCCGCTGGGATTGCGGCAGGCGTTGACCCTGCGTTTGGAAGGTTTCAGCTACAGCGAGATTGCCGAAGTGCTGGGCATCTCCGATACCAATGTGGCGGTGCGGCTCAACCGTGCACGGGAGCGGTTGCGCGTGCGGTTGGCTGGGGAGGTTTGACCGATGAAGAAAGACAGTGAGTTGGATTGGGCGGCGCTGGAGCGAAGCTGGCATTCGCAGTCGGAGGTGGCGCCGGTACCGGATGCACTGCTGCGCCGGGTGCGGAGGCAGGAACGACGGCTGTGGCTGGGGGCTGCCGGTGACTGGCTGGCTGCCGCGGTCATGGGCGCCTTTGCCGTGTATCTGATCGCGTACAGATTCAGCGCCGCCAACTTGTTCTGGGCGCTTGTGTTTCTGGCGCTTGTGGGCTGGGCGCTGGTGTTCTCCGTCAATAACCGCCGGGATACCTGGTTGCCGGCGAGTGAGAGCGCGCGGGCCTATCTGGACCTGGCCCTGCTGAGGGTCCAGCGACGCCGCAGGGCACTCAAGTTTATGTGGATTCTATTTGCGGCGGAACTGGGGATCTTCGCCCTGTGGGAGCTGCTGGCGCTATCGGGTTGGCTGCCGTGGTTTTTCTTCAGCCTGTCGGTGCGCGCCTTCAGCATACTCGGCGTGGTGCTCGCAATAATGGTGGTGTGGAGCTGGCTGGTGTCCCTGCGCATCGGGCGTGAATTCCGGGAGTTGGAAAGACTGCGTGGAGAGATCGAAAATTCTGTGTAAGAAAAGCAAGAGATGGCGGACTAGGGAAATTACCAAATAGATAAATGGAATGACATCATGAGTTTTGATTTCTCGCAACTAATGGACAAACTTTCCGAGGCCTTCAGCGATATGAGCTTGGTCCAGGCACTGGTATTTACGCTGTTATTTGTGGCGGTTTGGTTTCTTCCAACCATTGTGGCGTTGTTTTTCAATCGCAAGCATCTGGGGAAAATTCTTCTGGCAAACGTTCCCGCCGGTTTGTCCTGGGTCGCCTGGCTTGCGCTGCTGGCCTGGGCGGTGACGGGGAAAATGCGGAACAAAAACGGGGCGGAAACTCCGGCGAAACCGTCTGCCTGAAAAACCCTTTACTGGCGCGGCGCCTTTCAGCTCCTGAGGGGGCAGCATCTCTCAGCCCTCCCGGGTGCGGATAGCCTCCTGTGTGTGCGGCCCCCTGCACATCCATCTTCGAAGCACGTGTCTATGGTGCCGAGGTGCGCTGGACCGGGAGTGCCTGGCGTGGCGCCGCGGGCGGTCAGGCCTTATCATAGAGTCTTCCGCGCGATCTGTATAAAGGCAATTAAATGACGTCTCCTTCCCGCGCCCGCTCTTTTCCGGTGCATATACCCGTGTTTTTCATCTTGTCGGCCCTGGTTTCCGTACTGCTGTCTTCGCCGGCTGCGGCCGCGGACTACGAGCTGGCCCCGCGTCCCCAGTGGCTGCAACCGGTGGCCCTGCCGGAGAGTGAAAACCTCTCCAGCGGTGAAAGTCTACGCTATCTGCTGGTGGACACTCAGATCAATGTGTCCGGGGAGGAAAAGGAACGGTTCTACCGGGTTGCCATGCAGCCCCTGAACCAGCAGGGTTTGCAGCAAATTTCCAGCATCAGCGTCGGCTTCGCCCCCGCCTACGAGAAGCTGGTGATCCACGATATCAGCGTGCTCCGCGACGGCAAGCGCCGGGACCGGCTGAAATCGGCGGAGATAAAACTTTTTCAGCGGGAAGATGAACTGGATCGGGGCCTCTACGCCGAGCGCTGGACGGCGATGCTGTTGTTGAAGGACCTGCGTGCCGGAGATGTCGTCGAGTACAGCTATACATTGCGCGGCTCCAACCCGGTGCTGGGCGATAAATTCTTCGGCCGTGAGCTGCTGGCCTGGGGTGTGTCCATCGAACGGCTGTATATCAGCGTGCTCAGCCCTCGGGAAAAGGCGCTGCAAGTGCGTATTGCAGATACGAAAAAGGACCATGAGATAAACATCCAACAGCGTACCAAGGGCAATAAAGTGCGCTATTTTGCCGACCTGCGGCACACCGAGGCAGTGCGCCAGGAAGACGGCATTCCCGAGTGGCTCTCGCCCTTCCCGGTCCTCCAGTACAGCCAGTACACGGACTGGCACCAGGTGAACGACTGGGCCCACGCGCTGTACCGCACGCCCGGCGGGTTGCCGGACGAATTTGCCCGCCTGGTGGCGGAGATGGCGGGCAACCCCGCGCAAAAGGCCGCCGCCGCAACCCAGTGGGTCCAGAACAACATCCGTTATTTCGGCATAGAGCACGGCGTCAACTCCCACCGCCCCTCGGCGCCGCTGGAAACCTTCGAGCGCCGCTTCGGCGACTGCAAAGACAAAACCGTACTGCTGGTTTCCGCCCTGCGCGAGTTGGGCATAGACGCGCACCCGGCGCTGGTGTCTTCCGTGGACAACCTGCACCTGGACGAGCGGCTGCCGTCACCGGGAAATTTCGACCACGTCATCACCACATTTACCCTGGACGGGAAACGGTACTGGGTGGACCCCACCGCAAACAACCAGACCGGGTCCCTACAGGAAATGTCCCTGCCGGACTTCAACTGGGCGCTGGTGGTCGATGGAAAGGGGGATTCCCTGACCGCTATCGAGGCGCCGGTCCAGGACCAGCGCCGGGCCCGGGTTGAGGTCAGGGAAACCCTGACCCTGGCGGAAAACCGCAAGACGGCGACTTTTGAAGTGAGCAGCCGCTACACCGGATGGCGCGCGGAGGAAATGCGTTCCTACACCGGATACCGTGACCGGGAAACCCTGGGAGAGGAGTTCCTGCAGTACTACTCGCGCTACTTTCCCTCCATCGAAATCGTCGCGCCGATTGAAATCATCGATGCGGAACATGGCAACGAGCTGGTGCTGAAAGAGAAGTACCGGCTGCGCAAAGTCGGCGAAGACGCCAGCGGGAAAAACATGCTGAAGCTGGTGGCATCCAATGTGGTGGAAACCCTGCGGCTGCCGAATTCTCTCCAGCGCCAGAATCCCTTCCGCCTGCCGGGCAATCTGCAGATAGACCAGACGCTGGAAGTGGTGGCACAGAGCGCGGCGGATATCCGCTGGTCGGAAAAAGGGGGCGGGGAGGCGATTGCCAATCCCTGGTTTGAATTCGAGCGCGAGGTGCGGAAGGACGGCAACAGGGTCACCGTGCAGTACCGCTACGACTCCCTGCGCAAATCCGTATCCGCGGCGAATTTCCCGAAATACCTGGAGCAGATCAATCGCGTGGAAAGCGATCTCAGTTATGTTCTGTGGCTGTCGTCCGCGTCCGCTTCCCGGGAGGAGCGCCGCAACCGCGCCAGGAACCTGGCGCGGGACCTGCTTTCCGGGAAGAAATCCGATGGCGCAAACGGAGGTGTGCAGTGAGGAAATGGCGTTTTCTGCTGCCGCTTGTGGCCGCCGCCAGCGGTTGTGCCACCGCGCCCGGAACGATCGACCTGCCTGTTATATCGCCCCCCGTTATATCGCCCCCCGGGATGGAGCTCGAAGAACGCGCTTTAGATCCTGTCGATCCCGCTGGCGGTGATGCCCTGGAAACCGGCCACGAGGCTTTCGCCGGCGCCGACGCTCGGCTGGCATCCCTGGCGGCGCATATTTTGGAAGATGCGGATTCGGTGCCCTTCGAGGAATTCTGGTCCGCCTATCTGGACAGCTCCAAAGTGCACACCGCCGTGGTGGACCGGGAGCAATACCAGCAGGCTGTGGAAAAGCTCTCCGATGGCGAGGGGGCGGATTGCGCCGCGGTGGATTGGGACAAGTTGACGGAACAGAACTTCTTCGAGCTGGAACCCCACCTGGCGGCGCAGGACTGCTACGAACAACTGGGCGATACGGACAAGGCGGAACGGCATGCGCGCGCGGTACAGTTTATCCTGCGCGGCGTGCTCGGCGGCGGCGACGGCGAAAACCCTGACTCCGCCTATGAAATCGGCATACTGGATCACGCCGAAGACGTACTGGATCTGGCGGGTTACCAGCTCCGGGATGCCTTTCTGTTGCCCTTCGGCCAGGGGCGGGCACTCTACTACGTGGTGCTGGCCGAAGATCCGGACAGCGGTGAGCAGCGCCACATCTATTTCGACAGCCAGCGGGCCATACACCGGATGCTGGGGGACAGTTTCCCCTTCGGCAGTCTGGATGACCTCTATATCGGACAGGTACTTCAACCGCTTTCAGCGCAGAGTACCGCCGCAAAAATCGGTATGGGCCTGTATCTCGAAAGCATCGGCAAGGCCGAAGAGGCCGCGGAGTACTATCTGGATGCCACCGCCCTCGGCAGCCAGGTGGCGCAATCCCGCCTGGGCAAGGCCTGCCTGGCAGAAAAACTGCCGATGTTTTCCCCGGAAGACTGCGTCGATTTCCTGCTTTCCGCCGCTGAGGAGGGCTACGCGAATGCCATGGTGGCTCTCGCCCATGTCTATCGGGAAGGCCTTGGCGTCGAGCCTAGCGAAGAACTGTTCCAACAGTTCATGGAGGCGGCGCAGCGACGCCTGGAGCTGGGCCTGGCCTGGTACCGGCTCGCGAGTTATTACGGGGGCAGGAAGAGGGCCGTGGAACCACAGACGGAGCGCAAGTTCCTGCGCCGCGCCGCCGCCGATGGCCTGCAGGATGCGCAGTATCGGCTGATCCGCCGCGAGCAGGGGGAGTCGGAGGTGGAAGCGGCGCAACTGCTGCCGCAGCTGGCCGGGCTCGCCCGTCGGGGACACAGGGCATCGGGTCTTACTTATGCGCGCCGGGTTTTTGCCAGCGCTTCCGAGCGCACCCCGGAAGAACTGGCGGCGGCGCGGGAGTTTCTCGATGCCGCCCTGGCGGTGAATTCGCGCGCGGCGCACAGCCTGCAGGGCAGTCTGCTGGCGTCCGGGCTCCTGGGGCAGCGGGATTTTGCCATGGCGGAACGCCACTTCCTGAGGAGCGCCCAGCAAACGGCCTCCCAGGTCAGCCTGGCTCGGCTGCATCAGCAGCAGCGCCTGTCTCACTCGGATCCCGAAATGGCCGCGGCGTGGTACATGATGTGCGCCGACACGGAAGCCTCCGAGTGCCTCTACCAGCTCGGTAAAATCTTCCGCAGTGGCGAGGGTATTGAGCGAGACGCGGCGCTGGGGCGGACCTTGATCCTGCAGGCCGCGGAACAGGGCCACAAGCGGGCGATGGTGGAGATTGACAAGTGGGAAGGGGATTGAGCGCCTGCGCCACTACCGGCGAG
The DNA here is from genome assembly GCF_051659245.1 of Microbulbifer sp. Taxonomy (NCBI): domain Bacteria; kingdom Pseudomonadati; phylum Pseudomonadota; class Gammaproteobacteria; order Cellvibrionales; family Microbulbiferaceae; genus Microbulbifer; species Microbulbifer sp. The sequence continues at coordinate 14,828 of NZ_JBOFOC010000127.1, read as the reverse complement.
GTGACTCTTCGCCCCTCAGGGTCAGTACCTTGCAGCCGTCACCCGTAACGAGCACAGTGTGCTCCCACTGGGCGGACAGTTTCCTGTCCCGGGTGACCACGGTCCAGCCGTCCTTTTTCACTTTGGTTTTGCGGCCGCCCTGGTTGATCATCGGCTCTATGGTAAAGGTCATGCCCTCCCGCAGCACGGCGCCGGTACCGGGGCGGCCGTAGTGTAGTACCTGGGGCTCCTCATGCATTTCCCGGCCTATTCCGTGGCCGCAGTATTCGCGCACCACGCTGTAGCCGCGGCCTTCCGCACAACGCTGTATCGCATGGCCTATATCGCCAAGGCGGGCACCGGGCCTGACAGCTTCGATACCCCGCCACATGGCTTCGTAGGTGGTCTGGACCAGCCGCCTGGCCGCGGGTGAAACGCTGCCGATCATATACATCTTGCTGGAATCGGCGATAAAGCCGGATTTTTCCAGGGTGATGTCCACATTGACGATGTCGCCGGATTTCAACTTTACGCTTGTCCGCGGCATACCGTGGCAGACCACCTCGTTGACCGAGGTGTTCAGCGCATAAGGGTAGTCGTACTGCCCCTTGCTCGCGGGCCTGGCTTTCAGTTCGTTGACGATATAGTCCTCGACCCTGTCGTTGACCTGCATGGTGGAAACCCCCGGGCCGATAAACCCGTCGAGCATGGCGAAGACGCGGCTCAGCAACCGGCCGGCGTCGCGCATCAGCATCTGCTCTGCGGCGGTTTTGATGGAGGGGCTATTCACGGGCCAGCTCTTCCAGGGTCGGCGCCTGTTCGCGCAACAGTTTTTTGGTGAGCTGGTTATAGCTGAGCTGCGGATTCAGTTCGGCCAGCATGCCTACCCTGATCCAGAATTCCGCCTGGGCGTTGATGGACCTGGCCATGGCCGAGCTGGCCAGGCGGATTTCGTCGTGCAGCTCCTCGGAAATTTTCACTATGCCCATATTCTCAGTCTCACAGGTTTATATGAATCGTATATAAAGCATATATTAAACTCAAGCCTCCTGCTGGAATATGCAATTTTTTGTATATATGGTGCGGTGGACCACTATGGTTGGGGATTAACGGCAAAACTACAGAATGACGAGGTAGCCATGGCGGAAAGCCCGCAGCGAAGCGCCCCCAAACCCAGCCGGCTGCGCATAGGCCGGCGCTACCGGGCCAGCCGCCTCCAGGGCCCCTACGACGCACTGGTGATCGGCTCCGGTATTGGCGGCCTTACCACCGCGGCCATGCTGAGTGCGGCGGGCAGGAAGGTGCTGGTCCTGGAGCAGCACTACACTGCCGGTGGCTTTACCCACGCCTACGACCGCAACGGCTACGAATGGGATGTGGGCGTGCACTATATCGGCGACGTGGGCGGACACCCGACTGCGACCCGCAAGCTGTTCGATTTCCTGTCCGCCGGCAATCTGCACTGGGCGCCGATGGACGACACCTACGACCGCATCTGCATCGGCGACGAGCAGTACGATCTGCGAGCCGGGCGCGACGAGTTTATCGCCGGGCTGCTGAAACACTTCCCGAATGACAGAACTGTAATCGAAGCCTACCTGCAAAGAGTGTCCGAGGTCGGCCGGGCCATGCGTCTGTTCACCATCGCAAAGCTGCTGCCCGGCTGGTGCGGTCCGCTGCTGGCGCTGTGGAAAAAATTCACCTGGCCGGACTACCTGAACAAAACCACCTATGAGGTGCTGCGCGAACTCACCGACAACGAAAAGCTGATTGCGGTACTGAGCGGACAGTGGGGCGACAACGGAATGACGCCGAAGACCGGCAGTTTTATTATTCACGCGCTGATCGTTAAGCACTATCTGTACGGCGGCTACTATCCAGTGGGTGGGGCCAGCAAGATAGCGCAGACGATTATTCCGCAAATACAGGCCGCGGGCGGTGAGGTATTCACCTATGCGGAAGTGGAGACCATCCTGCTGGACGGCAACCGGGTGCGCGGCCTGCGTATGGTGGACGGTACGGAAATCGAGGCGCCGCTGGTGATCTCCAATGCCGGGGTGTTCAGCACTTTCGAAAAACTGCTGCCGGAGAGTGCCAGCCAGCGTGCCGGCTATTGCCGCGATCTGCAAAATGTACAGCCGTCTACGGCGCACCTCTGCCTGTATATCGGCCTGCGGAAAACCGCAGAGGAGCTGAGGTTGCCGAAAACCAATTACTGGCTGTATCCCAGCGCGGACTACGACGGCGATGTACGGGAATTCCTCGCAGACCCCAATGCGGATATCCCCCTCGTTTATATCTCCTTCCCCTCCGCCAAAGACCCCGTTTTCCAGCAGCGCTACCCGGGCCGCGCCACCATCGAGATAGTGGCGCCGGCGAAATACGAGTGGTTTGCAAAATGGAGGGACAAACCCTGGGGGAAGCGCGGCGAGGACTACCAGGCGTTGAAGGACAGGTTCAGTGAGCGCCTGCTGGAGCATCTGTACAAACACTTTCCACAGCTGCGCGGACAGATAGATTACTGCGAACTGTCCACGCCGCTGTCCACGGATTACTTCTGCCGCTACGCGCGGGGCGAAATCTACGGCCTGGAGCACGGACCGAAGCGCTTCGAGCAGTCCTGGCTGCGCCCCAAGAGCCGTATCAGAGGGCTGTATCTCACGGGCCAGGACATCCTGAGTTGCGGCGTGGCCGGCGCCATGTTCGCCGGCGCGGTGACGGCGCAGAGTATCCTCGGCTGGCGCAAGGGTGCTGCACTGCTGCGGCGGGTGTTTGCGGAGAGGTCGGTCGCGGCCCGCTCCTACAAAGAGCGGGTGGACACCCTGTAGGAGCGGCGGGGCGGCCATCCGCCGCTGGCCGCGATCGGTTTCGGCGGAGCGCTTACTCGGGTTTCTTCACCGGAATCCCCCATAGTGGCTATTGCGATCGCAAGTGGTATCCGGTCAAATCACCAGCCCTATCTCTACGTCTCAGGTCTATTGGGGAGCAATAGTGCGGGAGTACCGTCCACCAACCGAACCGTTACTCTCGGTGGTTTACTGTGACGAGGCGCTGCTGGTGCTCGACAAACCCAGTGGGCTTCTCAGTGTGCCCGGGCGGGATCCGGCGCATCGCGACAGCCTCGCCAGCCGGGCCCAGGAACGATACCCGGGTGCCCTGACCGTACACAGGCTCGATATGGACACCTCCGGTCTGGTGGTGATGGCGCGCAATCCGGTGGTGCACCGGAACCTCAGCGCCGGGTTCCGGAGCCGGCAGGTTGAGAAAACCTATTGCGCGAAGGTGTGGGGCGAACTGGAGGGCGACGCCGGAGAAATCGACCTGCCGCTGATCTGCGACTGGCCGAACCGGCCGCGCCAGAAGGTGGACCTGGAAGCGGGCAAGCCCTCCCTGACCCGTTGGGAAAAAATCTCCCTGTCCGGCGGCTGCAGTCTGGTGAGGCTGAAGCCGGTTACCGGCCGTTCGCACCAGTTGCGGGTGCACCTGGAGGCGACCGGCCACCCGATTCTGGGGGATCCCTTCTACGCCCACCCGCAGGCACGGGCGGCCGCGCCGCGGTTACTGCTGCACGCGGCGGAACTCGCGCTCACTCACCCCGAGTCCGGCGAGTGGATGCGATTTACCAGTGCACCGGATGAGCGGTTTTTCCATTAAGGAAAAAGGGCGATCAAATTGATCGCTCCAGCCCTTTCCAGGCCGACTTAACCTTTGCGCTCAACGCCGAGTTCACCCAGGGTCCTGGCGATATCCTCCGCACTGGTGGCCGGCTTGATATCCTCGTCGATCTTGAGAATGTGGCCGTTTACGCCGATGTAGATAGTGACGCGTCGCGCCACCTTCACTGCCGGGACAAGCACACCGTAGGCCTTGGCCACCGCGCCGTCCGGATCGCTCAGCAGGGGAAAGTCCGCCTCCTGCTCTTCGGCGAACTTGGTGTTGGTCTCGACTTTATCGGTGCTCGCCATGAAGTAGGTGGTGTCGTACTGGCGGATCAGGTGGCCATTTTCGGCCAGCGACTTGCATTCGATGGTGCAGCCGCGGGTGAAGGCTTTCGGGAACCAGGCGATCACTACCGCCTGCTTGCCCTTGAAGTCCGCGAGAGAGTAAGTCTTTCCATTGGAGCCCTGCAGCGAAAAGTCCGGGGCGGGATCGCCGACTTCCAGTGCCAATGCCGGAAGGCTGAGAACTGAAGCGAGCAATAAGCCGAATAAGCGTTTCATTGTCTGATCCTTGTTGTGATTGCCCATGGTTGACCGGTGCGGGCCTCTATCCTACCCCTATTTCTTGTCTTTGTTCATCGCCGCCGCCAGCAGGTCACCCATACTGCCGCGGCCGCCGCCCTGCTGGCCGCGGTTCTTGTTGTTGTGACGCTGGGCCTGGCGGCTTTCGCGGTGGTCGCCTTTCTTCACGCCGCCGCCGCCCTGCTCGCCCGGTTCATCGGACAGGCGCATGGACAGGCCGATGCGCTTGCGCGCCACGTCCACTTCCATCACCTTCACCTTGACGATATCGCCGGCCTTGATGACTTCGTGGGGGTCCTTGACGAATTTTTCCGACAGCGCGGAGATATGCACCAGGCCGTCCTGGTGTACGCCGATATCCACGAAGGCACCAAAGTTGGTGACGTTGGTGGCGGTGCCCTCGAGGATCATACCGGGGCGCAGGTCCTTGATCTGCTCCACGCCCTCTTCGAATCTGGCGGTGCGGAATTCCGGGCGCGGGTCGCGGCCGGGTTTTTCCAGTTCGGCGATAATGTCGGTCACTGTGGGCAGGCCGAATTTCTCATCGGTGTAGTCCGCCGGATTGAGTTTGCGCAGAAACGCCGAATCGCCGATCAGGCTGTTAATCTCGCGGCCGTTTTTCTCGGCGATGCGCTTGACCACCACATAGGCCTCCGGGTGTACGCCGGATTTGTCCAGGGGGTTGTCGCCGTTGTTGATGCGCAGAAAGCCCGCGGCCTGCTCGAAGGCTTTCGGGCCCAGGCGCGGCACTTCTTTCAATTGGCTGCGGTTTTTGAAGGCGCCGTTCTGGTCGCGGTAGCTGACGATATTGTTGGCGATGGACTGGCTGAGGCCGGACACGCGCGCCAGCAGCGGCGCCGAGGCGGAGTTCAGCTCGGCGCCGACGCCGTTTACACAGTCCTCCACCACCGCGTCCAGTGAGCGCGACAGTTGGGTCTGGCTGACGTCGTGCTGGTATTGGCCTACGCCGATGGATTTTGGCTCGATCTTCACCAGCTCGGCCAATGGGTCCTGCAGGCGGCGGGCGATGGAGATGGCACCGCGGATAGTCACGTCCAGGTCGGGGAATTCCCGCGCGGCGAATTCGGAGGCGGAGTAGACCGAGGCGCCGGCCTCGTTGACCATCACCTTCTGCGCGCTGAGCTTGTACTGCTTGATGGTGTCGCCGACGAACTTGTCGGTCTCGCGGCTGGCGGTGCCGTTGCCGATGGCGATCAGGCCCACGTTGTATTTTTCGCACAGGGCGGCGATCACCGCGGCGGATTCCCGGGTGCGGTTCTGCGGTGGGTTGGGGAAGATGGCGGTGTGATCCAGCATTTTGCCGGTGGCGTCCACCACCGCCACCTTGACCCCGGTGCGCAGGCCGGGGTCCAGGCCGATGGTGGCCTTCTGGCCGGCCGGTGCGGCCAGCAGCAGGTCCTTGAGGTTGCGGGAAAAGACCTTGATCGCCTCCTCCTCGGCCTTTTCGCGCAGCTCGCCCATCAGGTCGGTTTCCAGGGAGGTCAGCAGCTTGATGCGCCAGGTCCAGCGCACCACCTCGTTCAGCCACTTGTCCGCGGGGCGGCCCTGGTCGGAGATCTCGAAGTGTCTGGCGATCATGGTTTCGCAGGGATGGCCGGCAGTTGGTGCCGTGTCTTCTTCCTCCGGCAGGCCGACGCTGATGGCGAGTATGCCCTCGTTGCGGCCGCGGAAAATTGCCAGGGCGCGGTGGGAGGGCACCTTGGCCCAGTCTTCCGCGTAGTCGAAATAATCGCGGAACTTGGCTCCTTCCTCTTCCTTGCCGGCCAGTACTTTGGATTTGACCTGGCCGTCGCGCTTGAGGAAATCCCGTAGCCTGCCCAGCAGTTCCGCGTCCTCGGCGAAGCGCTCCATCAGGATAAATTTGGCCCCGTCCAGCGCCGCTTTGATGTCCTTCACCTGCAGGGAGGCGTCTTCATTGTCGGTGTTGAGGTACGTCTGCGCCTCTTCTTCCGGATTCAGGTTCGGGTTGCCGAACAGGGCGTCCGCCAGCGGCTCCAGGCCGGCTTCGATGGCGATCTGGCCCTTGGTGCGGCGCTTGGGCTTGTAGGGGAGGTAGAGATCTTCCAGGCGGTTTTTGGTGTCCGCGGCTTCGATCTGCTGCTGTAGCTCCGGGGTCAGCTTGCCCTGCTCGTCGATGCTCTTGAGCACGGTGGCGCGGCGCTCTTCCAATTCGCGCAGGTAGCGCAGGCGCTCTTCCAGGGTGCGCAGTTGGGTGTCATCCAGGCCACCGGTAACCTCCTTCCGATAACGGGAGATAAATGGCACGGTGGCGCCTTCATCCAGCAGTGCTACGGCGGAGGCCACCTGCTGGGAGCGCACATTGAGTTCTTCGGCGATACGGGCGTTGATATCCAACATCTTGTTTTCTACATCCGTTCTGCGAGGGGACTTCGGGCTCTGCGGAAACGGCTCGGAAGGACGTCCGCAGGGCAAATTCGGTGGGGCATTATGCGCGAGGCGGGCGCGGTGAGAAAGGTTTGCGGCAGTCTCGCATTCAGCTGCGACGGCCTGCATCCGAAAAGGCCCCTTTCGCAGTCGAACTTCAGTAGAATGCACAACTAGTTAAAATTTGATCAATGGGGATGGCTGTGACTCTGTCCAATAAAAACAAGCTCCTGATTATCGTCCTTCTCACGGGGGCGGTCCTGGTGGCGGCGGTTCTGATGATGGCGCCCAAGCCGAAGGAGAAGGAGACGGAGGCGGCGGCGCCTCCGGTAGCCGATGTGCTCTATGTCGAGCCCGGCCGGCAGACCCTGCTGGTACCCAGCCAGGGCTCGGTGCAGGCCCGCCACGAGATAGAACTGGTGGCCCGGGTTGGCGGGATGATCGAGAGCGTCAACGATGCCTTTGTCGCCGGTGGCTTCTTCGTCGAGGGCGAACCGCTGGTGCGGATAGAGGCGGCGGACTACGAGCACCAGCTCATCCGCGCCGAGGGCCAGGTGGCCAATGCCGCCTCCGCCCTGGCCCAGGAACAGGGGCGCTCCAAGCAGGCCAAGCGCGAGTGGCGCGACCTGGGCAGCGAGGCGGCCAACAGCCTGTTCCTGCGCAAACCCCAGCTGCGGGCTGCGGAGGCGGAACTGGCCTCGGCCCGCGCCGACCGCGACCAGGCGGCGCTGGACCTGGCGCGCACCAAAGTCAAAGCGCCTTTCGCCGGCCGCGTGGTGGAGACCTTCGTCGACCTGGGCCAGTACGTGTCGCCGGGGACTACGCTGGCCAGAGTGCACAGCACTGGCGTCGCCGAGGTGCGCCTGCCGCTCACCGATCACCAGCTGTCCCTGTTGGACCTGCCACTGGGGCAGTCCATTGAAGACGGCCCCGCGGTGCGCCTGCGCGCGCGGATCGCCGGCCGCGAGCGCGAGTGGCGCGGCCAGTTGGTGCGCACCGAGGCCAGCATCGATCCGAACAGCCGCTTCGTCTATGCGGTGGCCCAGGTGCAGAATCCCTATAAAGGCGAGGTTCCGCTGGTAAACGGCCTCTTCGTGGAGGCGGACATCGCCGGCAAGACTTTCGACAATATTACCCGGCTGCCGCGCCAGGCACTGCACGAAGGCGACCACCTGCTGGTGCTGGATGCGGAGAACAAGCTGCACTTCAGGGAAGTGGAATTGTTGCAGGCGGTGGACGAGGATGTCTGGGTGCGCGGCGACATCCTCTCCGGCGAGCGGGTGGTGGTCTCCAGCCTCGGCTATTCCCGCGAGGGCATGGTGCTGACGCCGAATCCGTTGAACGAGAAGCCCTCCGGCCTGCAACTGGGCGAAGAGCGCGAGCCGGAGAAGTCGGTCGCCGGGAAGCCGGTCGCTGAAGCCGCCAGCGCCAGCGCCGCCTCGGCGCAGGGAGAGGGCTGATCATGCAGGGCATCATCGGATGGTTCGTACGCAACAGCAAGGCTGCCAACCTGCTGATGATCATGATTCTCATCGGCGGGATCTTCGGTATCTTCCATATCGGTCGCGAGGTATTTCCGGCCATCAACCCGGGCATAGTGCGGGTGGAAATCAGCTACCCCGGCGCCGGCCCCAGGGAAGTGGAGCAGCAGGTCACCCTGCGGGTGGAGCAGGCCATCGCCGACGTCAAGGGCATCAAGGAGGTGAACTCCTCGTCCATGCGCAGCCACAGCTCTGTGCGGGTCCAGGCGGTGGACGGTTACGACGAACTGCGACTGCTCAACGATATCAAGGTGCAGGTGGATTCCATCAACACCTTCCCCGCGGATATCGAGCGGCCGGTGGTCTCCCTCGATGAGTGGGCGCCGCAGATGATGCATATCGCTATCGGCGGGCCGGTCTCGCCGCGGCAGCTGAAGGACACGGCGCTGGACCTGCGCGACAAGCTGCTGCTGATCCCCGGCGTGCGGCAGGTGGACGTCTGGGGAGACCGCGCCGACGAGGTCTCCATCGAGGTCTCCGAGCTGGATCTGCGTCGCTACAACCTGAGCTTTGACGATGTCGCCAGCGCGGTGCGCCGCTCCTCCCTGGACCTGCCCGCGGGCATGGTGCGCTCCGACCGCGGCGATATCCAGGTGCAGACCCGCGGCCAGGCCTACACCGCCGACGACTTCGCGCGCATTCCGCTGATCAGCCGCGCCGACGGCACCCAGCTGCTGCTGGGCGACGTGGCGGATATCGAGGACGGTTTCGAGGAGGAGGGCTCGATCATCCGTTTCAACGGCAAGCCGGCCATGAACCTGCGCGTCATGCAGGGCGAGCCCCTGGACGTGGTGGCCACCGCGGAGAGCATCAAGCAATTCATGGCCGGGGCCCGCGAGCAGCTGCCGCCGGGTATGGAGTTCGAGATCTGGTTCGACTTCTCCAAGGCCTACGAGGGCCGCATGAACCTGCTCGCGGGCAACGCCCTCGGCGGCCTGGTGCTGGTGTTCGTACTGCTGATGCTGTTCCTGCGCCCGGCGCTGGCGGTCTGGGTCACCATCGGCATCGCCACCGCCTTTATGGGCGCTTTCTGGCTGCTGCCGGTGACCGGGGTGACGCTGAACATGCTGTCGCTATTCGCTTTCCTGCTGATCCTGGGGATCGTGGTGGACGATGCGATCATCGTCGGCGAGGCGGTGCACGCGGCCCACGACCGCGGTGTCACCGGGCTGGCCGCGGCCCAGGAGGGGGTGAAGCAGGTTTCCTCGCCGGTGATTTTCGCCGTGGTGTCCACCATGGTGTTCTTCGTACCCATGCTGTTCCTGCCGGGATACACCTCGCAGATGATGCTGCCGCTGCCGGTGGTGGTGCTGCTGGCGCTGTCCTTCTCGCTGATCGAGTCGCTGCTGATACTGCCCGCACACCTGGTGAACCTGAAACCGGAGAAGAAAGCGACCTCCGGCCTGGGTCTGAAACTGCAGAAACTGCGCGCCAAGTTCGCCGGCGGCATGGCGATTGCCAGCGAAAAATACTATATGCCGCTGCTGGAGAAATCCCTCGGCAACAGCCGCACCACGGTGATGATCTTCCTGATGTCACTGCTGCTGTCCTTCGCGGTGTTCAAGGGCGGCTATATCGGCTCGGCCTTCTCGCCCAAGGTGCCCTCCGACCTGCTGGAGCTGAATACCGTCATGGCCCCGGGGGAATCCTTCGAGGAGTCCAAGCGGGTCATGGAGCAGTTCGAGCGCGCCGGCGAAAAACTGGCGCAGGACGAGGAAATGCTGGATATGAATGGCGGCGTTTCGTTTGTCAAAAACACCATGGTGTTCCTGTGGCGCGGCAATATCTACGTGATATTGCAGCTCACCGAGGGCGAGCTGCGCGACGTCACCTCCGAACAACTGGCGCTGCGCTGGCGCGAGTATATCGGCGAGTTGCCCGCCAGTGTCGAGGAGATGAACATCTCCGCCACCATCAACGAAGACAACGGCGGCATGTCCCTGAACCTGAGCACTGCCTCCGGTGATATGGACGAACTGCGTGAGGCCGCCGATGTGGTGAAAAAGGCGCTGGACGGCTACGCCGGCGTCTACGATGTGCGCGACAACCTGGTCAGCGCCCGCCGGGATATCGAAATCCAGCTCAAGCCCCATGCCACCAACCTGGGCATAGGCCTCGCCGACGTGGCCAAGCAGGTGCGCCAGGGCTTCTACGGCGAAGAGGTACAGCGCATCCCCCGCGGCCGCGAGGACGTGCGGGTAATGGTGCGCTATCCGGAAGAGGAGCGTGCCAGCGAGGAGCAGATGGACCGTATCCGCATCCGCACCAGCGAGGGTGAGATTCCGTTCAGCGCAGTGGCCGATGCGGTCTATGTACCCGGCTACACCACCATCCGCCGCCACGACCGCGAGCGCACGGTACGGGTTACCGCGGAGCTGACCCCGGGCGCGGCTTCGGCCCACGAAATCCTGCAGCAGCTGCGCGAGAACAATGTGCCGGAATGGGAAAAGCAGTTCCCGGGTTTCTCGCTGAAAACCGGCGGTGAAATGCAGGAAGAGGAGGAGTTCAGCGGCGCCATCATTGCGTTCTTCGTGCTGTCGCTGTTTACCATCTACGCGCTGCTGGCGATCGCCTTCCGCTCCTACTCGCAGCCGTTGCTGATCCTCACCGCGGTGCCCTTCGGCTTCTTCGGCGCCCTGCTCGGCCACCTGTTGATGGGTCACGATATCAGCATCATGTCCATGCTCGGCTTCCTCGCCGCTGCGGGCGTGGTGGTGAACGACAACCTGGTACTGATGGATCGCATCAACCAGCTGCGCGCCGAGGGCATGGCAGTGATGGATGCCGTAGTGCAGGCCGGGCGGGACCGCTTCCGCCCGATCATCCTGACCTCCCTCACCACTTTTATCGGCCTGGTGCCGATCATGTTCGAGCGCTCGATACAGGCGCAGTTCCTGATCCCCATGGTGATCAGCCTCGCTTTCGGCGTACTCTGCGCCACCGCGGTGACCCTGATCCTGGTGCCCAACCTGTACAAAGTGATCGAGGTGCTGCGCATGAAAATTCGCGGCCGCCGCGGGCTGGAAGAGGAGCTGCCGGTGTCGATGGAAAGGGCCTGATGCCCTTGTTCCCCTCCCCCGCTTGCGGGAGAGGGGTTAGGGGAGAGGGCCCCGGGACCGCGGAGCTCCAGCTCCGCTTGCGGGCCACAGGCCGCTCCCTGTAGGAGCCTGCTTGCAGGCGAGCAGCTGCGGAGCACTATTCCTTTCGTCTGCGAGCAGGCTCCTACAGCGCCGCCGCGTTGTGAAACGCAGCCAAAAACGTCTAAACTATCCGCCAGCAAAACGCCGACTCAATGTCGGCTTTTTTATATTTTCTCTCTCCTCAAGGAATTCCCGGAAATGCGCATCCCGCGTATCTTCTCCCCCGATCCGCTGGCCGGCCGCGACGAAATCGAACTGAACGAAGCCGCTTCCCGCCACCTGGTGAAAGTGCTGCGCCTCACCCCCGGCCGCCCGCTGGTGCTTTTTGATGGCAGCGGCGGTGAGTACGCCGCGGAACTGATCGATGCCGGCAAGAGGGCGCGGGTGCGCCTGGGGCGCTTTACCGCGGAGGACCGCCAGTCGCCACTGGCCCTGACCCTGGCTATCGGCATCTCCCGCGGCGATCGCTTCGACTGGGTGGTGCAGAAGGCCACCGAACTGGGCGCGACGCAGATACAGCCGCTGTTTACCGAGCGCTGCGAGGTCAGGCTGAGCGGTGAACGGCTGCAGAAAAAACTCGGCCACTGGCGCCAGATAGCCGCCAGTGCCTGCGAACAGTGTGCGCGCAATCGCCTCCCGGCTATTGCCGAACCACTGAAGCTGGCGCAGTATCTCCAGACGGCCGAAAGCGGCCTGAAGCTGGTGCTGCACCACCGTACCGATCTCGACCTGCGTCAGCTGGAGCGACAGCGCGGCAGGCCGGATTCGGCGCTGCTGCTGGTGGGGCCGGAGGGCGGCCTGTCGCCGGCGGAGATTGATGCGGCGCTGGAGCGGGGATTCCTGCCGCTGCGCCTGGGGCCGCGGGTGTTGCGCACCGAAACGGCACCGGTGGCGGCGCTGTCGGTACTACAATTCCATTGGGGTGATTTTTAATCCAATAAACACAAACGCACGGAGCAGCTCATGACAAAACTCATCCTGTGGTTCCTGGCTCTTTTCATTCTCGTCGGGTCCCTTGCCATCCTTATCAAGCCGGAACTCCAACGCCAGTGGGTGGATAAACTCACCGGGGCGACCTACCACTTCGTCGCCTGGATGGCCGTGGTCATCGGCCTGATATTGCTGATGCTGGCGGACACACGCAGCTGGGTGATCCTCTTCAAGGCCCTCGGCGTGATCGCAGTGTTGAAGGGCGCCTGGCTGCTGCAGTCGGGTTATCCGCACGGCAGGGATCGATTGCAGCGCCTTGTGGGCGGCAATGACCTTCTGGTACGTATCTTTGGCGGCATCGGTGTGCTGATCGCGCTGGTACTCTTTTCTGCGAGCTAGTGTGGTGTAAGGTACTAAAGATGTTTGCAACAGAACTGGTGATCTTCGATTGCGACGGCGTGCTGGTGGACAGTGAAAGTATTGTCTGCCGCATCCTCGCCGAGGAGATGAACAAGCTCGGCCTGGAGACGACCGCCGAGGAGCTGGACGAACAGTTCAGCGGCCGCCCGGCGGGGGACTGCCTGCTGGAAATCGAAACCCTCTACGGCGGCCCGCTGCCGGAGCACTATTTCCACAACACTGAGCGTCGCATCCGCGAGGCATTTCATGCCGAACTGCAGCCGATTTCCGGCATCGAGGATCTGCTCGATCATCTGCTGCAGGTCAATCTGCAGAGCTGCGTAGCCTCCTCCGGTTCCCACGAGAAAATGCAGCTGACCCTCAACCGCACGGGTCTCTACGAATACTTCGATGGGCGCATCTTCAGCGCCGACGACGTGTCCCGCGGCAAGCCCTGGCCGGACCTGTTCCTGCACGCGGCGCAGACCATGGGGGTGGAGCCCCAGCACTGCCTGGTGGTGGAGGACTCCATCTCCGGTGTCAAAGGCGCGGTGGCCGCGGGTATGCCGGTGATCGCGTACAGCGACAACCCCCGGCGCGCGACGCAGCTGAAAAAAGCGGGCGCGCGGGTAGTGAGCGATGTGATGGCGGTGCTGAACTTCCTTTAAACCTCCGCGCCCCGCCTCCCCGGGCGATGGTCTACAATGAATTTAACGCCAGCCGCCGCCAGATGCCGGAGGTTTCCCGCCCATGGCGAACGCCCGTTTTGCCGTTTTCCTGTCGTTGCCGCTGCTCGGTGCCCTGGCGCTGGGCGGCTGTTACGACCCCCACAAGAAATACGTCCTGAACCCTCCATCGGTGGCGGACAGCGAAGGCGAAAAGGCCGCGCGCAATGCCGCCCCCTTTGCCGATGAACTGGTGCGCTACCTGCGCGGTAAACCGCGTGACCAGGGTAGTGAATTTATTCTGAATGTGGAGTTCGAGTACGGCGGCTTTGCCCCGCGCATGGACAGTCTCGGAGATATCGAGGCACTGCTGGTCATCATGCGTGACTATCCGGACCTGCGCATCGCCATCGAAGGGCACACCGACAGCGCGGGCCAGGCGGAGAAAAACCTGAAACTGTCCCAATGGCGCGCGAACTGGGTGCGCAGCTTCCTGCTGGAAAGGGGCATTGCCGGGGACCGGGTGCAGGCCGAGGGTTTCGGCGACAGCCGGCCGATCGCCGACAACGACACCCCTGAGGGGCGCAAGCAGAACCGCCGTCTGGTGGTCCGTATTCTCAATTTCGATCAACCTCCGGTATCGGCGGAGCGATAGGAGGAGGTTCCCCGTTGATCAATAAACAATGAGTGACATTGTTCATTGTCTTGTCGATTTGTAACTACTCACCCATCGGGAACCTGCATTGGCTTAAGCGAGCCACCCTGTAGGAGCGGGCCATGCCCGCGATCGGGTTCTGTTCGCGGGCATGTCGGATGGCCGCCCCGCCGCTCCTACAGGGGTGAGCAGTTACGTCGATTTTTCCCAGTCCCGCACGATTAGTTATGAGAACGCAACGCGTGCGAGGGCATCGTGAAATATCTGGGGCTGGTTTACCCGCCGGAATCCACCCTGCCGCATTTGGCGTCACCGCTGGTGGCGGTGGCGCTGATTGCGGCGCGGGACCTGAATCAGACCGTTCAGCGTGCTGCGTTTGAAAAATGATATCGCCGTTCTCCGGCGTATAGTACCGGCCGCCGGCCAGGGCTTTGCCGGCAACACAATAAACGAGGAGATCGCCATGAAGTATCTGTGCCTGGTTTACAGCGAAGAGGACAAACTGCACTCGATGCCGGACAGCCCGGAGGATCCCGAGTGCCAGGCCTATGCCGAATCCGTGGCCACGAGCGGCCGCATGCTGGCAGCGGAGGCCCTGGAGCCGGTAAGCAGCGCCACCACAGTGCGTATGCGCGGCGGTGTGGTCAGCATCACCGATGGGCCCTTTGCCGAAACCAAGGAACAGCTGGCCGGCTTCTACCTGCTGGATGCACAGAACCTGGATGAAGCGCTGGAGATCGCCGCAGGCATACCCGCCGCGCGGGTGGGCAGTGTGGAAGTGCGCCCGGTGCGGCAGTTGGAAGTTTAGGCACCTCAATAATTACCCCCTCTCCCCTCTGGGGAGAGGGCCCGGGAGAGGGGAGCTTCAGGGC
>NZ_JBOFOC010000126.1:0-1759 GCF_051659245.1 Microbulbifer sp. | reverse complement strand
AAGAAAAAGCAAAGCAGTCTGATGCAAATCCAAGCAAAGCCACGGCAAGAACAGCAGAGGAAAGGAGGTATGGGAAAGCAAAAGTGTGCCAGGAAGTGCAAAGCAAAGCGGAGCAAGGGAAAACAAAGAGAAGCAAAGCAAACGTAACGAGCTGGCGGCCAGCCCTCCTTTGGGTTCCAAGTGTCTGTAGGGGGGGGGGAGACCGGAGGGCCTTCATTTTGTGTACAGGTGGCAGCCAGACTTGGACAGTGGCTGTACCCTGATCGCCCGCTCCCCAGCCTCCTTCCCATCTCCTAGTCCACCGTGACGGCGGGCAAGAACCATGTCTTGCTTTAGCTGTTTATTTCTTCATTGTTGCCTTTCTTCCACCGTAGTTGTGGGAATCATGTCGTTACTTACAGAAAAGACCATGCTGGGTGTGCAGGCCTGCTGCCCCCACACGCCAGTTCCGAGGGGACAGTCGCTGGGCTGCGGGGAGGCCAAGTTCTGTTTCCGACGGTTTATGCGTTCATAATTATACCGATCGACTCAGCATCAAAACCGGTGGGACGGTCTCCGAAAGAAGCCTAGCACAGCACAGGAGAGCAGAGCAACGCGGAGGAAAGCCGAGCAAGACAAGGCAGAGCCCTGCTAGGGAAACGACGGCGGGGTTGGTTCCCGGCCGGCAGGTGTTCCCCGTCTCGGGGCGCCGCGGGCGCCTTGTATAATACAGCGCTGCGGACAGCAGCCGTCAGGTCTACCCGTCCGCGGTCGCCATGTTTGCTTAGCCGGCGGCGACCTGTAGGGGTCGCTGCAGGTCGGGCCGCGAGAACGGCGTCGGGGTCTGCCCGGCAGCGACGGGAGCGCGCGCGCGCGCGCGTTTGCGAAGGCGCACGTCCGCCGGTCGGCCGAGCGGTTCCCGAGCGGGTCCGATCGCGCGGAAAGCGTCGGAAATTCCCGGAAAGGTCCGAAAAGGCCCGAAAAGGTCCGAAAAGTGTCGGAAGGGCCCGTTCGAAAAGCGAAGGAAGGCGGGCCGGCGGTGTCGGTTCTCGGCCGGCGGGTCTCCCCGTGTCCCCCCGAGGTTGCCAGGTCTACCCGTGCGAAGGAGTTGGCCGACGGTCGGGCGGAGGGAACGGCGGCCAGGTCTACCGTGTCTCCGACGGGACTCTGAGGCCCGCCGTGGGGCTGGAGGTAGACTAGCAGCTCGTGCCACGGCTCGGAAGGCGTGGTAGGCGTCGCTGTTTCTCTGTGCCTCCAGTTAGGTCGAGGGAAAAGTCGGTTGCGCTCGGGTGCCTCGCCGCGGTAGCCTGGAAGAGGACCCGCGGCGCTTCTGAGGCAATGACTTTTCTGTCCGTCTATAGGAGAGAGTGAGGACTCTGCTCCGCCAGCGGTGCCGAGCGAGCGCTTGGGGCTTGGAGAGCCGGCGCGCGAGAAGGGGGCGCGCGGCGTCGGTGGTGGCGTCGGCTCGGGCGTGGGTTGTGTGGAGCGGTAGCCCCGAGCTGTTTGCCGACCCACCTCCCCCCCCCCCGCCCCGTCGGCGAGCGACGAGAAGCGGTCTCGCGCGTGCGAGTCGCCGGAGAAAAGCAGCAGCGAGAGCCGCGAGCTCAGAGCTGTGGAGAGAGCGGCCAGAGGCCGGCGGGCGGTCCGCCGGTGCCCGAACGCGTCTGTCCCGGGGGCGTCCCCGGCTGCCTCTGTGGGTCCCGGAGGCTCGGAAGGCGAAGGAGGGGGTGGACCGCGCGGATTGGCACGGCCGAGGCGGCGGCGCCTCCGGCTCCCAACG
>NZ_JBOFOC010000125.1:0-43347 GCF_051659245.1 Microbulbifer sp. | reverse complement strand
GCTTGCTGGACACGTCGTAGGTCACGCGGGAGATATGCTCTATCTCGTTGATGATGCGGTTGGAGACCTTCTCGATCAGCTCGTAGGGCAGCTGCGCCCAGCGCGCGGTCATAAAGTCGACGGTTTCCACCGCGCGCAGCGCCACCACATATTCGTAGCGGCGGCCGTCGCCCACCACGCCCACGGACTTGACCGGCAGGAATACCGCAAACGCCTGGCTGGTCTTGTGGTACCAGTCCGCCCTGTGCAGTTCCTCGATAAAAATCGCGTCCGCCTCGCGCAGGATATCCGCGTATTCCTTTTTCACTTCGCCCAGGATACGCACGCCTAGCCCCGGGCCCGGGAATGGATGCCGGTATACCATGTCGTAGGGCAATCCCAGTTCCACGCCGATCTTGCGCACCTCGTCCTTGAACAGCTCGCGCAACGGCTCCACCAGTTGGAGCTGCATTTCCTCCGGCAGGCCGCCCACGTTGTGGTGGGACTTGATCACGTGGGCCTTGCCAGTCTTGGCGGCAGCGGATTCGATGACGTCCGGGTAGATGGTGCCCTGGGCGAGGAACTTCACATCCTTGATCCTGGTCGCCTCGCGGTCGAAGATTTCGATGAAGGTGTTGCCGATAATCTTGCGCTTGGCCTCCGGTTCGTCCTCGCCGGCGAGGCGATTTAAAAATTCATCCTCGACGTCGACGCGGATGACTTTGACCCCCATATTCTCGGCGAACATCTTCATTACCTGGTCGCCTTCGTTTTTGCGCAACAGGCCGTTGTCCACGAACACGCAGGTGAGCTGGTCGCCGATGGCCCGGTGCAGCAGCGCCGCCACCACCGAACTGTCCACGCCACCGGACAGGCCCAGCAGCACCTTTCCGCCGCCCACCTGTTCGCGCACGCGGGCGATGGAATCCTCGATAATATTTTCCGGGGTCCAGAGCTTTTCGCAGCCGCACAACTCGATCACGAAGTGTTCGTAGATGCGCATGCCCTGCAAAGTGTGAGTCACTTCCGGGTGGAATTGCACACCGTAGAAATTTTTCTCCGCACAGTAGATACCGGCGATGGGGCAGGATTCCGTGGAGGCCATCAGCTCGAAGCCGGGGGGCATTTCGCTGACCTTGTCGCCGTGGCTCATCCACACATCCAGCAGGGCATTGCCCTCTGCATCGAGGTGATCCCTGATATCGTGCAGCAGCGCCGACTGGCCTTCCACCTTGACCTGGGCGAAACCGAACTCGCGGATATTGCTGCCCTGCACCGCGCCGCCCAGTTGGTGGGCCATGGTCTGCATGCCGTAGCAGATGCCCAATACCGGCACCCCCAGTTCGAACACCGCCTGCGGCGCCCGCGGCGAGCCCTCTTCGGGGACCGATTCCGGACCGCCGGCGAGAATAATGCCTCGGGGATTGTACTCGCGGATTTCCTCGCCGCTCATATCAAAGGCGCGAATCTCGGAGAACACTCCCAGTTCACGTACGCGGCGGGCAATCAGCTGGGTGTACTGGGAGCCGAAGTCGAGGATCAGGATGCGGCTGGCGTGGATGTCTTGGGTCATGGCTTACTCAGAATTTGCGAGGAGAGTTCCTAAACCACAAACGGACCCGGAGGTCCGTTTGTAAAAACTTGGTGTCTTTTGTAGGAGCGGCCCATGGCCGCGATCGAGGTTCGGCTTAGCCGGGGAAATCGATCGCGGCCATGAGCGGATGGCCGCCCCGCCGCTCCTACAGTTGGTCCCGAGTCCCGGTCCCGGTCCCGGTCCCGAGAAAAATTATCTCCCATTGATCGGGTAGTTGGGCGCTTCCTTGGTAATCTGCACATCGTGTACATGGGACTCGCCCATCCCCGCGGCAGTCACCCGCACGAACTGGGGCTTGGTGCGCATGGTCTCGATGTCCACGCTGCCGGTGTAGCCCATGGCGGAGCGCAGGCCGCCCATCATCTGGTGCACGATCACGGACAGCGGCCCTTTGTAGGGCACGCGTCCCTCGATGCCCTCCGGCACCAGCTTTTCCGCGCCCTTGCTGGCGTCCTGGAAGTATCGGTCGGAGGAGCCCTGGTTGCGGGACATGGCGCCCAGGGAGCCCATGCCGCGGTAGGATTTGTAGGTCCGCCCCTGGTACAGCTCCACCTCGCCCGGCGCCTCCTCGGTGCCGGCAAACATGGAGCCCATCATCACCGCGTGGGCGCCGGCGACGACGGCCTTGGAGATATCGCCGGAGAAGCGGATACCGCCATCGGCGATCAGCGGCACGCCGGTGCCTTCCAGCGCCTTGGCAACTTCGGCGATGGCGGTAACCTGCGGCACGCCGATACCGGTGACGATGCGGGTGGTGCAGATGGAGCCGGGGCCAATACCCACCTTGACCGCGTCCGCGCCGGCCTCCAGCAGCTCCAATGCCGCCTCGCCGGTGGCGATATTGCCGCCGATCACATCCACCTGCGGGTGCATCTGCTTGATGCGCCTTACCCGCTCGATCACATTGCGCGAGTGGCCGTGGGCGGTGTCCACCACCAGCACATCCACGCCGGCTTCCACCAGGGCGGCAACCCGATCGTCGGTATCCGGGCTGGTGCCCACGGAAGCACCCACGCGCAGGCGGCCGTCGCTGTCTTTGCAGGAATTGGGGTACTGTTCCGCCTTATTGAAGTCCTTCACGGTAATCAGGCCGCGCAGCTCGAAATTGTCGTTGACCACCAGCACCTTCTCTATGCGGTGGCGGTGCAACAGCTCCTGCACCCTTTCCGGAGCCGCACCCTCGGGAGCAGTCACCAGGCGTTCCTGCGGGGTCATGATACTGGCCACGCTGACGTCCAGGTCGGTCTGGAAGCGCACATCGCGGCTGGTGACGATACCCACCAGGTTGCCCTTTTCCATTACCGGTACGCCGGAGATATTGTGGTGGGTGGTCAGGGCGATCAGTTCGCGCACCGTGGCGTCGGACTCGATGGTGATGGGGTCTTTCACCACCCCGGCCTCGAACTTCTTGACCGCGCGCACCGCCAGCGCCTGGTCCTCGATGGACATGCTTTTGTGGACGATGCCGATACCCCCCTCCTGGGCCAGCGCTATCGCCAGGCGCGACTCGGTCACGGTATCCATGGCGGCGGACACAATGGGGATATTCAGGGCGATATTGCGGGACAGGCGGGTCTTAAGAGACACATCCTTGGCGGTTACTTCGGAGTAACCGGGCACAAGCAGGACGTCGTCGAAAGTGAGAGCTTCGCGCGCGATGCGCAGACCGGATTCAGACATATGACACTCAAACCTCAGGGTGCGGGATTGGGTATCGGCGCGATTATAGCCGCAATCCCCATGCCGGAGAAAGCCCAATCGTGCTTTTCAGACAAACCACTTTTACCGGTTTATACATTGCTGCAATATTGGCCCGCAAAATTTCCATTCGGGAGTCCAAAATGCCAACCGAGCCGCCTAAAACCCATAGCAACCGCAGCGTCCTGTCGGTCGGCGACCTGAACCGGGAGGTCAGGCAGCTGCTGGAGGGCAGCGTGCCCCTGCTGTGGGTGAGTGGCGAGATCTCCAATTTCGCCGCTCCCACTTCCGGCCACTGGTATTTCACCCTCAAAGACAGCCGCGCCCAGGTCCGCTGCGCCATGTTTCGCGGCCGCAACCGCACGGTGCGCTTCCGCCCCGAAAACGGCCGCGAGGTACTGCTACGGGCCCGGGCCAGTCTCTACGAGGGCCGCGGAGAATTCCAGCTGATCGTTGAACATATGGAGGAAGCCGGCTTCGGCGCGCTGATGCGCCAACTGGAGCAGTTGAAAGCGAAGCTGCGGGCGGAGGGGCTGTTTGATCTGGAACGCAAGAAACTGCTGCCGTCGCTCCCCGCCAATATCGGCATCATCACCTCCCCCACCGGGGCCGCCATCCGCGACATGATTCACGTGCTCGGCCGGCGCCACCCCGCCGCCGAGATCGAACTCTGGCCGGTACAGGTCCAGGGCCGCGGGGCGGCGGAACAGATTGCCCGGGCCATCCGCCTGGCGGGGCAGTCGGGCCGGCACGACCTGCTGATCGTCGGCCGCGGCGGCGGCTCCCTGGAGGACCTGTGGCCCTTCAACGAGGAGATCGTGGCCCGCGCCCTGGCCGACAGCCCCATTCCCACCATTTCCGCAGTGGGCCACGAAACGGATACCACCATCACCGACCTGGTCGCGGACCTGCGCGCCCCCACCCCGTCGGCGGCGGCGGAAATCGCCAGCGCCAACGCCGCCGAGCTGGCCCAGCGGGTTCAGCGCGCCAGCCATCATCTGCTGCGCGCCCTGCGCCACCAGCTGCGCCATCTGCGCCAGCAGGTGCAACTCACCGGCAACCGCCTCCGCCACCCGCGCGAACAACTGCAGAATCGCGCCCAGCGTCTCGACCACCTGGAGATGCGCCTGGGGGTTGCCGCCCGCCGGGCCCTGGACACCCTGCGCCACCGCCTGGACAGGGGCCTGCGCGACTTCGCCGGCTGCCACCCGGAGCGCCTGCTGCGGGACCGCAGAGAGCAGTTGCAGTCGCACCGGGAAAAACTGCAGAGGGCGATACAACTGCGGCTGGACCAGGACCGAGACCGCCTGGTTCACACCGGCCAGTTGCTGCACAGCGTCAGCCCGCTGGCGGTACTAGAGCGGGGTTACGCCATAGTGCGCGACGACCGCGGCCGGGTGATCAAGGACGCCGCGGAGCTGCAGCCCGGCGACAGGGTGCACGCGCGCCTGGCGCGGGGCGAGTTCAGTGCAGAGGTGACGAAACCGGGACAAGCGGAGGGCGGGCACTAAGGTTCGCCCCTTGCGCTTTCGTTTATTACGCACCTGAGAGCCTCCTCCCCCCGGCGACCAACCACCCCGCAGCGACGCTAGAATTTGGCTGTCCCCGGCTGCCGGAGCCATAAATGCTTGGTCGCAGTATTCTCGTCTGCCTGCTGTTTACCGTCGTATTCGCCGCACTCGGCGGCTGCGGCGAGGCGAAGCTGAAACTCGACCTGGGCCCGGAAGAGGAAACCGTCCGGGAACCCACGCCCCGCGAGCGCTTCGCCTTTTCCAATTACCGTGAAACCGGCGACCTGGACAAGATCCGTGAGCGCGGGGTTATCCGCTTCGTCAGCCTGACCGGCCCCCGGGAGGATTACCTTCCGCGAACCGCGGTTGTCTCCCAGCAACATTTCGACCTGGCCAACAGGTTCGCCAAGCACCTGGGGTTGGAGGCCAAATGGATACAGGCGGACACGCCGGAACTGGCCATCGAACTGGTGGAACAGGGCTATGCCGACGTCCTCGCGGACAACTTTACCGAGACTGAAGAAAGGCGCGAGCGCATTCAGTTCTCGGTGCCGGTAATGCATGTCTACCAGCAGTTGGTAACCGCCGGAAAGAAGCCGGATATCGACGAACTGTCAGAGCTGCGCAATACCAGGATCGTGGTGCTCAAAGGCAGTGTGCACGTGAAAACGGCGCAGGATTTGATCGCGAAGTTTCCCCAGGCCGAGCTCACCATGGAAGCCCTGCCGCTGAATGACAACGTGGATGCGCTGATGGATCACACCCAGGAGCACCGGAATACCCTGGCCATATTCGACAGCAATGTGATCGATCGCATGCGCGACTATCGCGACGATATTCAGGTGATCGCCAATGTCTCCGAGCTGGACCGCATCGCCTGGGGCGCGCGGAAAAACTCTCCTTTCATGCACCTGGCCCTGAACAACTTCCTCACCATGAACCTGGTCAGGAGAGAATACAGGCGCGTCTCCGACTGGAAAGCCATCAAGGAATCCGGCGTTGTGCGCCTGCTCACCCGCAACAGCCCGTTCAGTTATTTCCTGTGGAAAGGTGTGCTGATGGGGTTCGACTACGATATGGCCAAGGCCTTTGCCGACCAGCACGACCTGGAACTCCAGGTCGTGGTGGTGCCCTACCAGTACGACATCGTAGAGTGGCTCGAGGAGGGGCGCGGCGATATCGCCGGTGCCGCCCTGAATATTACCCGGGAGCGGATCGACCGGGGTATGGCATTCAGCACCCCCTACCTGGAAATGCCGTTGCAGGTTGTCAGCAATAAAAAGGACCCCCCGATCGCCACCCTTATGGACCTCAACGGGCGCACCCTGACCATGCGCACGCATTCCTCTTTCATCGAGTACGGGGAAGTGCTGAGAGACAGCGGCATCGATGTCCAAGTGGAAATCGCAGACCCGGAAGTCTCCTACCAGCAGCTGATCGATATGGTGGCAAGCGGCGAGGTGGACGCAACCCTGGCGGACTCCAGCGGCATCGCCGTAGAGGCGGTTCTGCTTCCGGAACTACAGCCCGGCGCAGTGATCACCGACCCCCTGCCCCAGGCCTGGATGATGCTGGCGCAAAACACCGAGCTGCTGAAAAAGGTCAACGACTTTATAAAAAAATTCCGCAAGAGCGACGAGTACAAACAAAAATACAAGGCCTATTTCAAGCCCAATAACCGCTTCGCGCAGAGAATACAGGCGCGTATCGTACCGGGGCAGGATCTTTCCCCCTTCGATGCCCTGGTCAAGACCTCCGCCGCGGAACACAGTTTCGACTGGCGCATGGTGGTGGCGCAGATGTGGCAGGAGAGCAACTTCAACCCCAAGGCGGTTTCCCCGGTGGGCGCCCAGGGACTGATGCAGGTAATGCCGCGCACGGCGGAGGAAATGGGCTATCCCCCGCCGCTGTTCGATCCCGAACGGGGCATCCAGGCGGGGGTCAAATACCTGAACTGGGTGCGCGACCGCTTCGACCCCAGTCTCTCGCTGGACAACCTGCTGTGGTTTACCCTCGCCTCTTACAACGCGGGTTACGGGCACCTGCTGGACGCCCAGCGGCTCGCCGGGGAGCTGGGACTGGACCCCAACGTATGGTTCGGCAACGTCGAGCAGGCGATGCTCAAATTGTCGGAACCGCGCTATTTCAACAACGCCCGCTACGGCTATGTGCGCGGCGCCGAACCGGTGCAGTATGTGCGCAATATCAGCAACCTGTACAAGGCCTATACGGACGTGGCTCCCAGCGAAGTGGCGGCGCGGTGGCTGATGTCCGATATTATCCGCCGGGAGTCAGCACAATCTTGCCAATATGCCCGCTGGACTCCATCAGCCGGTGCGCATCGCCCGCCTGCCTTAGCGGAAAAGTGGCGGCAATCTGGGGACGGATTCTGCCCTCCTCGATCAAGGGCCAGACTTTCCTTTCCAGGGCACTGGCTATGGCCGCCTTCTCCTCCGCTGTCCGCGGCCTCAGAGTAGAGCCGGTGAGAGTCAGGCGCTTGAGCATCACCGGCAGCATATTCACCTGTACCCTGGCCCCCTGCAGGAAGGCGATGTTCACGATACGGCCGTCGCGGGCGGCGAGCTGGATATTGCGGTCGACGTAACCCCCGCCCACCATATCCAGGATTACGTCGGCGCCGTGGCCGCCAGTGGCCTCGCGCACCACTTCGACGAAGTCTTCCGACTTGTAATTGATCGCCCTTTCCGCCCCGAGCTTCTCGCAGGCGGCGCATTTCTCCGCACTGCCGGCGGTGGCGAATACCCGCGCGCCGAAGTTTTTACCCAGTTGGATCGCCGCGGTGCCAATGCCGGAAGAGCCGCCGTGCACCAGCAGTATTTCCCCCGCTTTCAATTCCGCGCGATCGAACACATTGCTCCACACGGTAAAGAAGGTTTCAGGCAATGCCGCTGCCTCCAGCATGGAAAGCCCCTCGGGCACCGGCAGGCACTGCGTGGCGGGCACAGCGACAAACTCCGCGTAGCCGCCGCCGTTGGCCAGCGCGCACACTCTGTCACCGGGCTTCCAACGCTGCACCTTATCCCCGAGTGCGACAATTTCCCCGGCAACTTCGAGCCCCAGCACCGCTGAGGCTCCGGGAGGGGGCGGGTACAGGCCCATGCGCTGCACGACATCCGGGCGATTGACGCCGGCGGCGGCGACCTTGATCAGTACCTCTCCGGCCGCGGGCTGCGGCTTCTCCCCTTCCGCCAGTTGCATCACTTCGGGGCCACCGTGTTCGGGCAGGTCGATATAGCGCATGGGGTTTTCTCCGCTGTCATTTCTCCGTAGCAGATAATGATCGCGGCCATGGGCCGCGATCAAGCTGCCGGATAATTTTATGCGGAATCAAAGATCGTAGGTCAACTCCACTCCCACCACCTGCCCCTTGTTCAGCGGGGTGAAGCTGGCACCCACACCGCCCAAAGTAATCGGCAGTTGGGTATTGTTGCCCTCGCTGACTTCGTCCAGCATGTTTTTGCCGAACAATGCCAGATGGTAGTTGCCCCCGCTGGGTCTGTAGCCGACGCTGAAATCCAGCATATCCACTTCGCTCAGCATTCCCCGGTTGTTGTCGGTATAGGGCGAGGCGTCACGGTGGTTGAAGTTGATGCGTGAAGTCAGGGTTCCGGCGGAGCCCAGCGCCAAGTCGTGCACCAGCCCCACGCCGTAGGTCCAGGGCGCGAGGCGCGGAATATCCAGGCCCAGATCCACCTCGTCGACCACGCCGTCGCCGCTGATGTCGCCGTTGACCCTGTCGTAATCACCGTCCACATAGCCGAGACTAAAAGATAACAACAGGCTGTCGCTGACCGCCGCCAGGGTCTCCAGCTCGGCGCCGCGGATAGTCGCGTCGGCGGTGTTGCGGATAATCTGCGCCACACCGGTCAGCGCATCCGGCAGGTTCTCCTCGCGCTGCATGTCGTCGATGGTATTGTGGAACAGCGCCATATTGGTCCTCAGGCGGCCGTCAAGCCATTCGGCCTTGGCACCGACCTCAAAGCTGGTCTGCTCTTCCTGGTCGGTGACCTGGGGCGGATATGGCATGCCCGTCGCCGGATTGATACCGGCGTTGCGGAAGTTATAGCCGCCGCTGCGAAAGCCCTTGGTCCAGAAGCTGTACAGCTGGGCGCTGTCGCTCAGGTTCCACTGCAGGCCCACCTTGGGGGTAAACGCGCTCCAGGACTCGCTGTCGTCAAAGTCGTAGGCGGCGCAGCCGTCCAGGCTGCAGAGGTTCAGCGGAATGGTGGCTATCTTCGCATCCTTGTCCTCGGTGGAATAGCGGCCGCCCAGGGTCAGTACCCAGGCGTCGTTCAGGTCGATATCAGCCTGGGCAAAGACACCGAGCGCCCGATGGTCCTGCTCACCGCCACCTGTAATGTCAACGCTCCCGCCCGCCAGCAACCGGTTCTCCAGGTAGGTGAGATCCTGGCTGAACCAGTAGACACCGGTGGTCAGGGCAGTGGCGCCGAAGCGGCCGGAATAGCGCAGTTCGTTGCTCAGTTGGCTCTGGTCGATCGCGGTGTTGGCGTGGAAGCCAAAGACCGGCAGGGAATCGATATCGCCGAGACCGTGGGCCTCGTACTCGCGCCAGGCGAGGATATTGGTAATGGTTCCGCCGCCGAAGGCCACGTCCTGATTGAACTCCGCGATCACCTGGCTCCACTCGTCTTCCTGGTAGCCCTCTTCATCCTGGGCCACCTCAAAGGAATCTTCGCTGTTGTCCCATTCGGTGATACCGAAGGCGCCCGCGATCTGCGTTGCGCTGGGGTAGACCACCGGACCATCGGGAGTGCTGATAATGAAAGGTTCGCTGCCGCGGTTCTGGGCCACGACACCGTCGGAATCCATACGGCCGTGCTCCATACGCACCAACAGATCCGCGGTTTCGCTCAGCTGCACACTGAAACTCGGGCGGACAAACCAGGTATCGGATGCACCGGCGTTGTCATTGCCGGTGGCCAGGTTTTCGAACCAGCCCTGGTCGTTGTTGTAGTAGACAGTCAGGCGTCCGTTGACGGAACCGGAGATAGCGCCGTTGACGGTGCCCGCCACTATGGTGTCCAAATTGTCGGTTGTGGAGACCTTGAAGCGGCTGGCAAACTCCTCGCTGGGCCTCGCGGTCTTGATCACCACCGCACCGCCGGTCACATTGCGCCCGAACAGCAGCCCCTGGGGCCCGCGCAGTACTTCGACGCCCTCGAGGTCGAACAGATCGGTTACGACACCGGCGTTGATCCCCAGGTACATACCATCGACAAATACTCCGACGGTTGGATCAATCGACGGGATTGAACTGTTGACACCCAGGCCGCGCACGGTGAAGTTGGCGGTATTCTTTACCGTACCCACATCGTCCAACTGCACATTCGGCATCTTGAAGGCGAGGCTTTCCAGATCCTTGGTCTGCAGGGCCTCCAGCTGCTCGCCGGAATAGGCGGTGGCCGCCACTGGCACCTCCTGCAACTTCTCCGCCCGGGCCCGCTTGCGCGCGGTGACTTCCACCTCTTCCATAATGGCGCTTACCGAGTTCTCAGCGGCGTTGCTGATACCCACGCCACAGGCGAACCAGAGTGCAGTGAACGAACAGGCGGAAGTTAATACCAGTCTGCTTTTCTCATCGAACGAACGTTCCATTGTTTTTTCTCCATTGCTCTGTTTTTTGTTATCCAACAGCAACAGAGTCACCGCGATCGGTACTACCCCACCCCGCTTTTGTTTTCGGGGCTCCGACGGGTAACCGCGTCGTGTCTCGGTACAGGCCCGCACCGGGCGGTGCGGCTACCTCAAGGAGCTTACAGGGTCGGATTTGGCAGCGAAAGCAAAATTAGGTGCAGGTTATACAGGTATAACAGGAAAGGGAGGATGATTCGGAAAAACGCTGTTACTGAAAGAATGCTACTGACTGCAGATGAACAGCTTTATCGGTATAGGACAAGCTCCAAGTTGGGGCGGGCTGACGACGGCGCCCCACGCAATAGCCTCGACGCCCCGGCACAGGCTTGCCAGGGGGGGAGCCTTTCAATGCTCCAGCGATCGCCCGCCTCTGCCAGGCGATAGACAAAGCGGTCGCGAGCCGGCGGCCGCCACCCTGCCAGAACTAATTCTTATTCCAGATTCCGTATGCAAGCCAATTTGTCATCACTTTCACAAATAAGAGCTATTGCCACTATCGATTTCCACTGCCTTTCAGGTACTCCTCCCGGCTTTTTCGATAATCGATCACATAGGATCGGCTCAACCGGTCGTGAAGGAGATTGCCGCCAAGAAAACAGTTGATAAACCAGCCGATCTTGAACAGCGGCAGGGTGAACATAAAACTGAAAATCCGCCACAGTCCGTGCAGGTAGCCGACGCGCTTGAAATGGCGGTCGGTGACCCGGTATCCCAGGAGATATTTGGCCGGCGTGGCCTGCCAGCGGGAACTCTCGGCGATCCAGGCCAGTACCAGATAGCCGAGGATGGACACAGAAAGGGCCGTGAAATTGGCGTCCCCCTCGGATTTCCCCATGGCCTTGATCATGACCACCGAGGTGGCGAGTCCCACAACCACATACGCCAGGAACACATCCAGCAGCAGCGCGAAAGCGCGGCCGAGCAGGTTGCCGAAGTAGTAATAGTCGAGGCTCTCTTCCGCGGGCCGCGGCTTCTGCTCCACCAGCTTCCTGCCGCCGCGCACACCCTGAAGCGGGTTCACCGACTGTGGGTCGCCCTGCATCGCGTCGAATACCGCATTGCACAGGGTTTCACCAAACTCCCGGTACAGGTAGCCGCGGTTTTCCGACCAGCCGAACAGCATGTCGGCGTAGATCAGGATATTGGCGGTGACCTGCGACCGGTATTCCTGCTTCCCGCGCTTCCACGGTGCCTCGGTATTGAAGCGCGCGATACGCTCGAACACTCCCAGCCCCAGATTCCAGTTGAACTCTTCCTCCAGCAGGTAGGAGCATTCGGCGAGAAAGTGCCAGTTCTCCTCCACGCTGATCACGCGACTGCTCTCCAGAAGCTCTTCGACCTGCCGCAACACCCGCTGGCATTCATCGATGCGCTTCTGCCGCTCGGTTTCCACGGCCGCGCTGTCCTGTCCGGGGGGAAGTTCAGGCGGTGATTCCCGCTCCGCGACGGCGGTCTCTTCCTGCGACGACGGCTGTTGTGTTTCCATTGCCGACTGGGGATCTTCCGCGGATTGAGCACTCTCGATTGCGGGCTGAGGGCTTTCTACCACCGGCTGAGGGCTCTCTACCGGCTGATGAGGGCTCTCCATTAGGGGCTGAGGGCTCTCGGCAATAGTCAGTGCCCGTTTATAGGCGCTGTGCAGTTGCTGGAATTCCTGCGGCTTTTCGTCGGGCCGGGTCTGCTTCAGTTTTTTCGCATAGGCGCGTTTGATTGCGCGCACATCGTCGCTGGGCTCGATGCCCAGCAGCGCCCAGGGGTCCATCAGATCCAGTCCTCGCCGTCCAGTTCGTCGAAGACTTCCTGCAGGCGGGCGCGGGCCTTTTTGATCTCTGCGGGGTTCTGCCTTTCCAGCATCCGGTCGAAGTTGCCCAACAGCCGGGCAATATATTCCCGCCGCTCGCCCAGGCTGGATTCGTAGAGGCGCTCGCCGCGGGCGATCAGCGCGCGGTTCTCCTCGTCCTCCCGCGGGTGGAATTTCAGTTTGGATAATTTCTGCAGTGCGCTGGCCTTTTCCTGTTCATTCAGCGCACCGGGGGAAAACTCGATCAGCTTGTTGTGGGTCTTGCCGGAGGAGACCACGGTGACATCCACCTCCAGCAGCCCGTTCATATCGTAGCTGTAGCGGATATCCACCGCCTCTTCGCCCTTGGGCGCCTTGGGTACGGGAACACTCATCTCCCCGAGATACACATTTTTCTTTACCAGGCGGTTTTCCCCCTGGTAGACATCGACGCGGACTTCGGCCTGGTTCTCATGCGCAGTCCACACCCGGCGCACCACACTGACGGGCACCACCGTGTTGCGCTCGATAATCGGCATAAAGTACTCACCCTGTTCCGGGCTGTCCTCGTTGATCACCCCGGTGCCCAGGGTATAGGGGCAGACATCGGTGAGCACGATATCGTCCAGCGCCGCGCTCCTGGATTTGAGCCCGGCCTGGATGGCCGCGCCCATGGCCACCACCGTATCCGGGTCCAGGTGGCAGGAGGGCAGACGGCCGAACATCCTTCCCACCATCGAGCGGAACAGGGACATGCGCGTGGAACCGCCCACCAGCACCACTTCGTCGATCTTCTGTGGCGGCAGGTGGGCATCGCGCATGGCGCGCTCGATGGGCCTCTTGCTGCGCAGCAACAGCGGTGTGGCGAGTTTTTCAAACCACTCGGCGTTGGCCGCCCATTCGATCTTCTGCTTGCCGATCTCCAGTTGCAGCCGCTGCTCCGGCTGCTGGCTGATGCGGCGCTTGGCGGTCTCCATCTGCATGGTCAGGTTCTGCAGTTGGCGGGGCGACAGCTGGTCCCTGCCCATTCCCTGCTCTTTCAGTATGCTGTCGATCATCGCCTCGACGAAGTCCTCGCCGCCGAGGAAATTGTCCCCGGCGCTGGCGTGGACCTCCATGATGCCGTCGAAGAACTCCAGGATAGAGACATCGAAAGTGCCGCCGCCCATATCCAGGATCAGGAAGTTGCCCTCGCGCTTGTCGTGCAGGCCGTAGGCGATGGCCGCGGCGGTGGGCTCGTTGATCAGCCGCTCCACTTTCAGCCCGGCCAGTTCGCCGGCGAGCTTGGTGGCGTGGCGCTGGTTGTCGTTGAAGTAGGCGGGCACGCTGATGACCGCTTCGGTAACGGCTTCTCCCAGGTGAGTTTCCGCATCCTCCTTGAGGGAACGCAATACCAGTGCGGACAGCTCGGTGGCACTGAACATCTGCCTGCCCAGCGCCACCTTGTGATCGGTACCCATCAGCCGCTTGAAGGCGGCCACCGTGCGATCGCTGTGATTGATCAACCGCTCCTTGGCGGTCTTGCCCACCACCAGCTTGCCGGCGGAGTCCAGCCCCACCACCGACGGCGTGAGTACATCCCCAAGGCGATTGGGAATCAGCGTGACCCCCTCTTCCCCCAGAACGCCACAGGCACTGTTGGTGGTGCCCAGGTCGATACCGATAACAGCCATAGTTGTCCTTGTTAAATGGTAACTACTCACCCCTGTAACACTAAGCCAAGGCCTGGGCGGCCCTGCTACCGGTAGCCGTTCGTTCAACAGCCTCATCGGCAATCGTTTCTCGAACGGCTCCCGGTATCAGGGCCTTCGCATCAAACTCCGGTATTCTTTTCCCGAGTCCCGAAGGCGAGTAGTTACGTTAAATGTTTGGAATTATTTAGTTCGCGTTATTTATGGAAATACCCTGCTGTCAGGGAGAAAGCCGCTCTATCGTCCAGGGCCCGCTCTCTTCCCGCCGATAGACAAAGCGGTCGTGCAGCCGGCGGCTGCCGCCCTGCCAGAACTCCACCGTTTCCGGCACCACCCGGTAGCCACCCCAGAAATCCGGCAGCGGCACCTCGCCTTCGCCGTACTGGGATTTGATCGCCTCGAACTGCTTCTCGAGCTGATCCCGCGACGACAGTACCTCACCCTGGCGCGACGCCCAGGCGGCCAGTTGGCTGTCCCGCGGACGGGTGCGAAAGTAGATGAGGGCGTCCTCGCGGCTCAACTGCTCGGCGCGACCACAAACGATCACCTGCCGCTCCAGCGACTGCCAGGGGAAAAGGAGGGAGACCTTCGGGTTGGCGGCGATGTCCCGCGCCTTGCGGCTTTCCAGGTTGGTGTAGAACACAAAGCCGCGCTCGTCATAGCCCTTGAGCAGCACGATGCGCTGGGAGGGCTGGCCGCCGGCATCGGCGGTGGCCAGGCACATGGAACTGGGGTCCGGCAGCTCTGACTCCACCGCCTCGCGCAACCACTGGGTGAAATGCTCCATTGGGTCCGCATTCAGATCCTCGCGGCGCAAACCGCCGCGCAGGTAGTCCCTGCGCCACTGATCAATTTCCATCGTCGTACTTCCTTCGTTGCTGAGCGGCTAAGTGTACTGAGTCCGTGGATTTTTCCCAATCCACCCCCACCGCGCAATTTTTCTTGTTGCAGCCCGGAGCAATTGTCAATTATCCGGCGATTTTGTCCCACAATAAGCAGACTCTGCGGCCGCTTGCACCCCCTGCGCGCGCCCGCTAGGCTCCCGAGCACTTTTGAACAAGATGAAGGAAAAAAGCCGCCATGTCCTCTGCGCCCAGCTGTGCCCAGGTGCTGATGCACCTGCTGCGCGAATACCAGGTGGAAAAAGTCTTCGGCATTCCCGGCGTGCATACCATCGAGCTGTACCGCGGCCTGCCGGGCAGCGGCCTGCAACATATCACCCCGCGCCACGAGCAGGGTGCCGCGTTTATGGCCGACGGCTACGCCCGCGCCAGCGGCAGGCCCGGGGTCTGCTTTCTGATCACCGGCCCCGGCCTCACCAACGCCGCCACCGCCATGGCCCAGGCTTTCTCCGACTCGGTGCCCATGCTGGTTATCTCCGCGGTGAATCGCCGCGAGGACCTGGGAATGGGTCGCGGCCGCCTGCACGAACTGCCGCGCCAGAGCGACGTGAGCCGCGGCTACTGTATCTGGCAGCACTCGCTCACCGTGGCGGAACAGCTGCCGGAAGTGCTGGCCAGGGCCTTCCAATTGCTGGCGTGCAGCCGCCCGGGTCCCGTGCATATCGAGATCCCCATCGATCTGTTTTCAGCCCCCATGCCCGGCGAGTTGGAAGATTACCGGGCCCGCTCGCAGGCCCGGCTGCCCGCCGCCGCTGAGGGGGCGATCTCCACCGCCGCCGACTGGCTGCGAGGCGCCGAGCGCCCCGCGATCCTGCTGGGCGGCGGCGCCCAGGCTTGCGGCGCGGATGCCACGCAGATCGCGGAGAAGCTCGCCGCACCGGTCTTCCTGTCCCTGGCCGCCAAGGGCGTGGTCGACGAGCGCCACCCGCTGTGCGGCGGCGCCAACCTGAGTTTCGACTGCGTGCGCAAACGTATAGAGGACGCCGACGTGGTACTGGCGGTGGGCACCGAACTGGCGGAGACCGACCGCAATCTGGTGCGCGACAACTACGCTTTCCAGGGCAGGCTGATCCGCGTGGATATCGATCCGGCGCAGCTGGTGTGCAACGCCAACCCGGACCTTGCGATTCTCGCCGACGCGGGGGAAACCCTGAAACAGCTCAACGCCGCACTGCCCGAAGGCGACGCTGGTAAATGCAAAACCGCCGGGGACGAGGTTCGACAGCTGATCAGTGCCTGCCGCAACGAGTGGTGGCCCGGTTCCGAGGCCCGCTACCCCTGGGTCCAGGCCCTGCGCGAGGCGCTGGCGGAAGACGGCATACTGGTTACCGACTCCACTCAGTTGGCCTACAACACCAACTGCGCCCTGCCCCTGTACAGTGCCCGCAGCCATATCACCTGCACCACCGGCTACGGCACCCTGGGCTTCGCCCTGCCCGCCGCCATCGGCGCCAGGCTCGCCAGCCCGCGCGACGTGGTGGCACTGATCGGCGACGGCGGCCTGATGTTCACTCTGGGCGAACTGGCCACCGCGGTGGAGCAGCAACTGCCGCTGCCGATACTGGTGTGGAACAACACCGGCTACGGCGAGATCCGCGATTTTATGGATGAGGCCGAGGTGGCCCGGGAGGGCGTAGAGCTGCACACCCCCGATTTTGTCGCCCTGGCCAAAGCCTTCGGCGCCGGGGGCTGCCGGATCGACAGGCCGGAACAACTGGGGCCGGCGGTGGCCGACGCGCTCGCGGACAACAAACCCACCCTGATTGAAATCACCGCGCCCTGATTCGGCACCCTGTAGGAGCCTGCTTGCAGGGCAAAAATGCGCGTTTAGCGAGCACTGCTCGCTGCGCATTTTTGCGATCGGCCAAGGATGGCCGGGCCGGCGGCAGCTCCATGGACGGCTGCTTGGGTATGAGTTAGCTCGAAGCCCCGAGCATTCGCCTGCAAGCAGGCTCCTACAAGGGAATGCGGAAATAACCAACACGGAGCAAATCCATGACCGATTTCAGCAAACTGCACACCGACAAACTCTATATCGACGGCCAGTGGCAGGTCTCCGAAGGCGGCAGCAGCCACCCGGTAATCGACCCCGCCACCGAAGAGGAAATCTGCCAGGTGGTCGAGGGTACCGCCGCGGACGTGGACAGGGCCGTCGCCGCGGCGCGGGAGGCGCTCAAGTACTGGCGCAACACTTCCGCCACCGAGCGCAGGGACTATCTCAACGCCATTGCCGACGGCATGGAGAAACGCAGGGAAGACCTGATCCAGGCAGTCTCCAAAGCCCTGGGCTGCCCCGCCCATATCACCAAGTGGCTGCACGTGGACGGTCCCATCTACGCGGTGCGCTACTACGCCGAACGCACTTCGCTGATGGAAAAAACCGAAAAGGCCGGCCATTCCCTGGTGCTGCGCGAACCGGTGGGCGTGTGCGGCTTTATCACCCCCTGGAACTTCCCGCTGCACCAGTTCGCGGGCAAAGTGGCGCCGGCGCTGGCGGCGGGCTGCACCATGATCGCCAAGCCCTCGGAGAACACCCCGCTGCAGGATTATGTCATGGCGGAAATCATCCACGATGCCGGCCTGCCCGCGGGCGTGTTCAACCTGGTGCCCGGCGCCGGGCCGGTGGTGGGCGCGGCGCTGGCCGCGCATCCGGATATCGATATGGTGTCCTTTACCGGCTCCACCCGCGCCGGCGTGGAGGTGGCCAGGGCCGCCGCCCCCACCGTGAAACGAGTGACCCAGGAACTGGGCGGCAAATCGCCGCTGATCATCACTCCGGACGCGGACCTGGAGGCCGCGGTGCGCTGGGGCTGCGAGGATGTGTTTCTCAATTCCGGCCAGACCTGCACCGCGCTGACCCGCATGCTGGTGCCCGCGGAGCGCTACGACGAGGCGGTGGCCATCGCCAAACAGGTGGCGGAGGAAGTGGCTCTGGGCACCGGCCCGGATGCGCTTGTGGGCCCACTGTCGTCCGCGCGCCAGCGGGACATAGTGCGCGGCTATATTGAGAAGGGAGTGGCCGAGGGCGCGCGCCTGGTGGCCGGCGGCATCGAACCGCCGGAGGAATTTCCCAAGGGTTTCTACGTCAAGCCCACGGTGTTCGCCAACGTCACCAACGATATGACCATCGCCCGGGAGGAGATCTTCGGCCCGGTGACCTGCATGATTCCGTACAGGGATATGGACGAGGCCATCGCCATTGCCAACGACACCCAGTACGGCCTGGCCAGCGGCGTCTGGGCCCGGGACGCGGAGAGTGCCCTGCCGGTGGCGCGGCGCATCGAGGCCGGGCTCTGCTTCGTCAACGGCGGCGAATTCAATTACGACGCTCCCTTCGGCGGCTACAAGCGCTCCGGCAACGGCCGGGAATTCGGCGAAGCCGGCCTGGACGAGTTTGTCGAACTGAAATCCGTGCAATTGCCGGAATAAACTTCCGCGCCCCCTTCACAGGGGGCGGCGCTGTTGACTGTCTATCCGGACATGGCTATCTTTGCCTCCACATCAAGAGAGTGGCTGACGCCAACGCCAACCTGCCGACCGGGGCAAGGTGGTTTTCTCTTCATCGGCATCCACACCGATGAGAGAGATGGGACCCGCACCAATCGGGTAATCCAACCGGATAGGCGAACGAGTTCGCCGCTCCCACGTCAGCCCTCCAAGCGTTTTACTCAAGGTATGAGTATTGGAGGGACCATGTCCGCAGAACTGCAATCCAACAGCGAAGTCATCGAAATTCACATTGCCGCCCAGCGCAGCCGAACCGCCGTGCGCGCCGTACGGCGAACCGACCGGCAATTGCTGTGGCAGCTACTGTTCGACACCGCCGAAGAGGCGTTAAAATTCGCCACCAATTGTCGCGCCAGTGCCGAACCGGTGACGGCCCACAAGGCCTGCGAGCTGGCGGGATAACAACTAGCGTGGCTAGACTTGTGCCATAAGTCTGTAGGGCGGATAAGCGAAGCGCATCCGCCATGAATCCGCACCAGAAGTGGTGGATGCGCTGCGCTTATCCACCCTACGCGCCACAAGCGCCAAAATAAGGAGCTGACAACAATACCATGTCCAAGCCAGAGCAATTCCTCCAGCACCTGCGCGATGAACTGAAACAGATCGAAGCGGACGGCCTCTACAAACGCGAGCGCATCATCACCTCCCAGCAGGCCGCGCAGATCCAGGTCAACAACGAAACCGAGGTGCTGAATTTCTGCGCCAACAACTATCTGGGCCTGGCCAACCACCCGGACCTGATCCAGGCGGCCAAAGAGGGCCTCGACCAGTACGGCTTCGGCATGGCCTCGGTGCGCTTTATCTGCGGCACCCAGGATATCCACAAGGCGCTGGAATCGCGCCTGTCGGAATTTTTGCGCACCGAGGACACCATCCTCTACTCCTCCTGCTTCGACGCCAACGGCGGCCTGTTCGAAACCCTGCTCGGCCCGGAGGATGCGATTATCTCCGACGCCCTCAACCACGCCTCCATCATCGACGGCGTGCGCCTGTGCAAAGCGAGCCGCTACCGCTACGCCAACAACGATATGGCGGACCTGGAAGCCCAGTTGCGGGCCGCGGACCAGGCCGGTGCCAGGACCAAACTGATCGCCACCGATGGCGTCTTTTCGATGGATGGGGTGATCGCCAACCTGAAAGCCGTCTGCGACCTCGCGGACAAATACAACGCGCTGGTGATGGTGGACGACTCCCACGCCGTGGGCTTCCTCGGCGAACACGGACGCGGCACCCACGAGTACTGCGACGTGATGGACCGCGTGGACATCATTACCGGCACCCTGGGCAAGGCCCTGGGTGGCGCCTCCGGCGGCTTTACCTCCGGACGCAGGGAAATTATCGAACTGCTGCGCCAGCGCTCGCGCCCCTACCTCTTCTCCAATTCGCTGGCGCCAGCCGTTGTCGCCGCATCGCTGAAGGTGCTCGATATGCTGATGGAGGGCGGAGAGCTGCGCGAACAACTGCGGGAGAATTCCGCCTACTTCCGCCAGCGTATGTCCGAGGCCGGCTTTACCCTGGCCGGCGCAGACCATCCGATCATCCCGGTGATGATCGGCGACGCCGCCCTGGCCCAGCAGATGGCCGACAAGATGCTCGAACGCGGTATCTACGTGATCGGCTTCTTCTACCCGGTGGTACCCAAGGGCCAGGCCCGCATCCGCACCCAGATGTCCGCCGCGCACACGAAGGAGCAGCTCGACCAGTGCATCGATGCCTTTGTGGAAGTGGGCAAAGAGCTGAATATCATTTGATCCAATTCCGATCGCGGCCATGGGCCGCTCCTACAGAATGGCTACTCACATTGTAGGAGCGGCCCATGGCCGCGAACGATCTCAAACGCTGGCACAGACCATCCGCACGGCACAGAACAATGAAAGCACTCTCGAAATTAAACTCCGAGCCCGGCATCTGGCTTACCGAAATAGCACCCCCAACCCCGGGCCACAACGACCTGCTGATCAAAATCCGCAAGACCGCCATCTGCGGCACCGATATGCATATCTACAACTGGGACGAGTGGTCGCAGAAAACCATTCCGGTCCCCATGGTGGTGGGCCACGAATATGTGGGCGAGGTAGTGGGCATGGGCCAGGAAGTGCGTGGCTTCGAAGTGGGCGACCGCGTTTCCGGCGAGGGCCATATCACCTGCGGCCACTGCCGCAACTGCCGCGCCGGCCGCCGCCATCTGTGCCGCAACACCTACGGCGTGGGCGTGAACCGCCAGGGCGCCTTTGCCGAATACCTGGTGATTCCGGCACTGAACGCGTTCAAGATTCCGGAAAATATCTCCGACGACCTGGCCTCGATTTTCGATCCCTTCGGCAATGCGGTGCACACGGCTCTCTCGTTCGACCTGGCGGGCGAGGACGTGCTCATTACCGGTGCCGGCCCCATCGGTATTATGGCCGCGGCGGTGGCCCGTCACGTGGGCGCGCGCCATGTGGTGATCACCGATATCAACGACTACCGCCTGGAGCTGGCGAAAAAAATGGGTGCGACCCGCACGGTCAATGTCAGCAAAGAGAAGCTGCCGGAAGTAATGCGGGAAATCGGCATGACCGAGGGCTTCGACGTGGGCCTGGAAATGTCCGGTGTGGGCGCCGCCTTCCGCGATATGCTCAGCGCCATGAACCACGGCGGCAAGATCGCCATGCTGGGCATTCCCCCGGGGGAAATGGCTATCGACTGGAGCCAGGTGATTTTCAAAGGTCTGATTATCAAGGGCATCTACGGCCGCGAGATGTTCGAAACCTGGTACAAGATGGCCAGCCTGATCCAGTCCGGCCTGGACCTGACCCCGATCATCACCCACCAGTTCGGAATCGACGATTTCCAGCAAGGTTTCGACACCATGGGCTCCGGCGAGTCCGGAAAAGTCATCCTCAACTGGCAGTAGCCCCCCCTGGGACCGCGGAGCTCCAGCTCCGCAAGCGGGCCAGAAGGCCCGCCCATTTTCTTGCAGAACTGGAGAAACAGCTCTAACCGACACGGTCCCCACAACAATAAACCGCGGCCATTGCCCGAGAGAATCAGGATATGGAGAAAGGTAACCCGACTAATCTGGTAATGCTCCCTGGACTCGATGGCACAGGTATTTTGTTCCGCCCTCTGTTGGCCGCCCTGCCGAAATGGGTCCGCCCCAGGGTCATCGCCTATCCAGAAGACCAGCGGCTCTCCATCGCAGAATACGCAGACCTGGTAATCCGGCAATTGCCGCGCGACGGGTTCACCCTGCTTGTGGAATCCTTTTCCGGTCTGGTTGCCCTGGAGCTGATGGCCAGGAAATTACCCGGACTCCAATCGATATTGTTTGTCGTCACCTTCGCTGCCCCCCCGCGACCGCGACTTCTCAATCTCGCGCGCCTGCTGCCCGGTACCGGCTCGGCAATACGGATCGTCCCCGACTTCCTGTTGCGGCATTTCTGCCTCGGCAAAAGCGCATCCGCCACAGAACTATCCCTGCTTCGCGAAGCCTTGGCCGCGGTAAACCCCGCGGTACTTCGCCATCGCCTGTCACTGATAGCGAGCTACCGGCCGGTTGAAATAAAGCCACAACAAGCTCCCTGCCACTACCTCCAGGCAAGCGGTGACCAACTGGTACCGCCGACTGCCGCCCGGTGGTTTGGGGAACATTTGGAATCCTGCCAACTGGACTCACTGGAAGGGCCGCACTTACTCCTGCAGACCAGGCCCAAAGCCTGCGCGGAATGGATTGCGGGAAAGATAAGGCCGCTCGCCGAACCAGCGGACGATACGACTCCACAATAAAAGCTTTCCACAACAAAAACAGGTAAAAAGCAATGCCTGAAAAAAGGACTGAAAACTGCCGCGCTCGACATCGTGGAGACAAATCCACATGGAGCTTCCTTTAAGCCGGAGGAAATAACGCTGTCACTTTTAATTCCACTCGCTATAAATTGGAGGTCGGACTCTAATGGCACTGACTTAAGCGCAAATGGCTTTATTTGTAGGGTGGATAAGTGAAGCGCATCCACCAGTTACAAGGCCTGGGGCGGCGGATGCGCTTCGCTTATCCGCCCTACGGGAGCCGGAAACCCCTTAAGTCAGTGCCATCTCTTCCCATCCACCGCGACGGGGGCAAGCATCCTGTGCACCCCGCCCGTTAATGCCTAAACTTGTGCGTGTCTGCAAGTTCGCACTTTAATGACCATGCAGACAGTTAGAGCCGGGAAGAAGATGGTGGAAAACGCCATAGGTTTTTCGGCGGCCGCGGGGCACTCGAAACAGCAACACCATGAGGGTTGAACGATGCATGCTCGAGTCAAAACACTATTGGGTTTTACCACTCTGCTTTTATCCGGCCTGGTACGGGCGGATATCACCATTGAAATGCACGCCGTAGACAAAGATGGCGTCGGAAAACCGATCGGCCAGGTAGTCGCCAGCGAAACGAAATACGGCGTCGTGTTTACCCCCTCCCTCACCGGGCTGACGCCGGGGCTGCACGGCTTCCATCTCCACGAGTTCCCCAGCTGTGAGCCCAAGGAAAAGGACGGCAAGATGACAGCGGCGCTGGCGGCGGGCGGACACTATGACCCGGCCAAAACCAAGCGTCACGGTCCTCCCTGGGGAGACGGACATCTCGGAGATCTTCCCGCTCTATTTGCCGACCCCAAAGGAAGTTCCACCAGCCCGGTACTGGCCCCCCGGCTGAAACTTTCCGATCTGAAGGGGCATTCACTGATGATTCACCAGGGCGGGGACAACTATTCGGACCAGCCAAAGCCCCTGGGTGGAGGCGGCCCTCGTGTCGCCTGCGGGGTTATCAGCACATCCAAATAGTATCGGGCAATCCCGCCCTACTTGGGTCACCTGCCGGGGATTTGCCCAATCTGGAAATCCCCGGACACAGACTATTCGGATAACCTGGTAATCAGCCAGCCGCTGCTGGTCCCCTGCACCAGCAGGGAAAACAGCACCACGCCGAACACCATGGACTGCACCGCCCACCAGTAGGGCAGCTCCATGGGGATGGACAGCACCAACGCGATGGCAATCACCCCGCGCAGGCTGCCCCAGCCCAGCAGCAGGCGCCAGGGCTTGGAGATTGGCGGCCCCACGAATCGCGCCAGGGGCGCAACCGTAAATATCGCCAGCGCACGCCCACCGAGGGCGGCGGCAATGGCGATCAGCATGGCGAACCAGTGCTCACTGAACATTTCAAAAGTAATGGTCAGCCCCATGATCACGAACACCACGCCGGTGAGCGCCAGCGCCAGCCACTCCCAGGTGAACGCCGCCCCCACCAGCCGGTCTTTCTCCCGCAACTGCAGCCCGGCGCGGGCCACGATGGCACACACCATCACCGCGAGAATACCGGACACTCCCGCGATCTGCTCCGCCAGATAAAAGCTGCCGAAAGCGGCCAGTACCAGGACCATCAGCGCCGACCCCACGGCTTGCAGGAACAGCACCAGGGCCACCGTCGCCAGGCCGCACAGCGCCCCCAGTGCCAGCCCGCCGATAAAGCTCCACGCAAAATGCAGCATCGCACTGCCGAACGGCTGGGCGGCACCCTCCACTGACTGGGTTGCCAGGCCGAGCACCAGGCCGAAAAGCACTATCGCGGCGGTATCGTTGAACAGGCTTTCCCCCTCCATCAGGATCAGCAGATCCTCCCCCGTACCGCGGCTGCGCAGTTTGGCGACCACCGCTACCGGATCCGTGGTCGCCAGTGCCGCGCCGGTCAGCAGCGCCGCCGTCCAGGGAAAGCCCGCGGGGTGATGGGTACCGTAGTAGAGCAGCGTCGCGGCAATCACCGTGAAGACGGCCACGCCCAATATCGCCAGCAGCAATACCGGCCCCAGCCAACGCTTCAGCGCCCGCGGGTCCAGTTGCCACGCGGCCTCGAAAATCAGCACCGGCAGAATGACGAAGAACACCAGCTGGTTCAGGTTGTACACCCGCAGGACTGCGTCGTAGTCGATCACCGGCGGCAACAGCCCGGCGAGCACTCCGGCCGCCAGGCAGCCCAGGGCATAGTCAATGTGCAGGAGGCGCGCCAGCACCAGGCCAAAAGCCACCGCCATCAGCAGATAGAGCACTTGACCGACTAAGGTTGTCACCATGACATTCGGTTCCCTCCGCTATGTCCATGATCTTCAGTGTATGCGCGATTGACCCCGCTTGCGCGGAAGCGGCCCTCAATTTAAACTGTATACATATACAGTTATTAAAGTGTAGCCGCCATGGCAGAAGAGGACATCGCCAACCCATCACAAGCCCGCAAGGGCCGGGGCGCCGCCAGCAATCTGGCCGGCCGCTTTGCCACCCGGGTGAGCCGGCGGGAGAACGACGGCTGGCAGCTGGAGGAGGAGCCGCCGGAGAGGCTGCTGACCGAAGCCATCGAGGAAAAGGCCCGGACTATTATCAGCAGCAACAGCTCACCGGATCTGCCCTTCAGCCAATCGATCAACCCCTATCGAGGCTGCGAGCATGGGTGCACTTATTGCTACGCCCGCCCGTCCCACGCCTACATGGACCTGTCCCCGGGGTTGGACTTCGAGAGCAGGATCTTTTTCAAACCCAACGCCCCGGAACTGCTGGAAAAAGCCCTGCGCAAACGCAACTATGTGTGCAGCCCCATCGCCCTGGGCACCAATACCGATCCCTACCAGCCTCTGGAAAGAGACAAGCGGATTACCCACCAGCTGCTCGAGGTGATGCAGCGCTTTCACCAGCCGGTGACCATAGTGACCAAGAGCCAGCTGATCCTGCGCGACCTGCCGATTCTGGCGGAGATGGCACAGGACGGGCTCGCCCAGGCAGCCATCAGCGTAACCACGCTGGACAACGAGCTGAAAAGGAAACTGGAACCGCGCACCGCCGGTCCAGCCGCTCGCCTGCGCACACTGGAGACCCTGAGCGACGCCGGCATCCCCACCGCGGTGCTGGCCGCGCCCATGATCCCGGCGCTGAACGACAGCGAACTCGAAGCCATTCTCGGTGCCGCGCAAAAGGCCGGTGCGGAATTCGCGGCCTATATCCTCCTCCGCCTGCCCTACGAGGTGGCGCCACTGTTCCGCCAGTGGCTGCAGGAACACTATCCCGAGCGCGCCACTCATGTGATGAGCCTGGTGCAGCAGAGCCGCGGCGGGCGCGACTACCGCAGCGACTTTTCCCAGCGCCAGACCGGCACCGGCGTCTTCGCCCAGCTGCTGCAACAGCGCTTCCGCGTGGCGATTCAGAAACTCGGGCTGAATCGACGCAGGCTGGCATTGGATTGCGGGCGCTTCTCGCCGCCTCCCGCAAGCGGCGAACAGCAGTCGCTGTTTTGAGGGGTTCAAATCGCTGCGCTCGTTCGCCTGCAAGCAGGCTCCTACAGGGAACTCCATTCGATTCTTGAGCCCGAGTCATTACAATAGGCGGCCGGAATTTCCGCGAGGCCACCCTTGAACAACTGGTTTGTCTATCTGATACGCACCCGCAGCGGAGCCCTCTATACGGGGATTACCCGCGATGTGGAGCGCCGCTTCGCCGAGCACGCCAGCGGCAGCCCCAGGGGCGCCAAGGCGCTGCGCGGGCGCGGTCCGCTGACCCTGGCGTTCCAGCACGCGGTTGCGGAAAGATCGGAGGCCCTGCAACTGGAGATGCGGATAAAAAAATGGCCCAAGGAAAAGAAAGAGGCACTGGTGGCCGGCGATACCGCGCTACTGGTCGAATGCCAGAGCGGATCGCCCTGATTCGCTAGTAGACCACCCCCGTGTACACCTTCTTGGGGCCAGGGAAGCTGTCGAACAGGGCCCGGTGGGAGCCAGCCCCCGGATCGAGTCCAGGGTAGGCTCTGCTGGCGAATAACGGCGTTCCCATTTAGCACCGCCTTTTCGCCTGCAGGGCAGGCTCCCACAGCAGACGCAGTGCACAACCAGGCGAACGGCGTCTCGACCTGAACTCCGAAACCTTAGATCAACCGCGGCTTCATGATCTCCGCAATCCACGCCATAAACACCTGTACCCGCCTGGGCAGGTGGCGGCGGTTGGCGTACACCAGCGACACCGGCATGGGCGCGGGCCGGTATTGCGGCAGGACCTCCTCCAGTTCCCCCGACTCAAGGTAGGGGTGCACGCCGGCCTCCGGCACCTGGATAATCCCCAGCCCCGCCCGGCAGGCCTCCAGGTAGGCCTCGGTATTGTTGACGGTAATCGCGCCCTCCATGGGCAGGAATTTTTCCGCGCCCGGCTCCCGCGGGTCGATATACTCGAAACCGGGGGGCCGCGCGCCGAGGGACGGCACATAGTGAACCAGCCGGTGCCCGGCCAGCTCCTCCAGGGTGCGCGGCGTGCCGCGTTCCGCCAGGCACTCCGTGCTGGCACAGCTCACCATCCGGTAGTGACCCAGCGGCTGCGCGATCAGGCTGGAATCCTCCAGGGTGCCCACCCGCAGTACGCAATCGAATCCCTCGCGCACAAGGTCCACAAAGCGATCGGTGCTGCTCAGTTCGATCTCCAGGTCCGGGTGCCGGCGCAGGAATTCCGGCAGCCGTGGGATCACCAGATCCCGCGCCACCGACAGCGGCATATCCACACGCAGGCGCCCTTTCAGCGCCGCGGTATCCTCGCGGAACAGGTTCTGCAGGTCGTCCA
Source organism: Microbulbifer sp. (assembly GCF_051659245.1). NCBI lineage: Bacteria > Pseudomonadati > Pseudomonadota > Gammaproteobacteria > Cellvibrionales > Microbulbiferaceae > Microbulbifer > Microbulbifer sp. The sequence continues at coordinate 16,405 of NZ_JBOFOC010000125.1, read as the reverse complement.
TATCCGCCAGCAGGTCCCGGCTGCGCTCGTAGAAAACCCGGCCGTCCTGGGTCATCTGCACGCTGCGGGTGGTGCGGTGCAGGAGCCGGGTGCCGAGCAGGTTCTCCAACTGCTGCACCGCGCCGGACACGCTGGCCCGGGACAGGCCCAGGCTGTCCGCCGCGGCGGTAAAACTGCCCTGCTCCGCCACCCGCAGGTAGATCTGCATGGACTCCAGTAGCTTCACGGCCCGCCGTACAATTGTTCAAGAATAATGAACAGTCTAGTGTAGTGTAAGGTACTAATTGTGTATATCAGAGCCCCCCAAATTGTTCACAGTTAGGCGCAGCTCGCAGGGAATGGTCATTCCATTTTCAAGAGCTGCAACGCAGCTGTGGACCCTCTCTACCAGGTGAAGAGGGGGGCTCCCTTCGGGCGGGCCGCTAAGCAGCCATCTGCGGCGTTGCATTTGCTTGACATAGATGACTATGCCGGCGCAAATGCGCCTTGCATCTGGCCGCTTAGCGGCCCGCTGATATATACAATTAGTACCTTACACCACACTAGGCATTTCTTAGCTAATGTCGATCGCGGCCAACGGCGGAGGGCCGCCCCGCCGCTCCTACAGGGGTCTTTGCCTTATACAACCTCGCAAAGGTCACCAGGGAATGTCGCTGCCGTCGTAATTGATAAAACGGCCGCTGTTTTCCAGGCCGGTATCGAGCAGGATTTTCTTCAAACCGGCGACACTCTCCTTCGCGGAGATCAGCGCATTGGGCCCGCCCATATCCGTCTGCACCCAGCCCGGATGCAGCGCGAGGACACTGATGCCCCGCTCGCGCAGGTCGACGGACAGGCTCTTGACCACTTGGTTCACCGCGGTCTTGGAGGAGCGGTAAAGATAGCCCCCGCCGGAACCGTTGTCGGCGATACTGCCCACCTTGCTGCTGATCACCGCGATAACCCTGCGCCCACTTGCGGCCACATTGTCACAAAAGGTTTCCGCCAGCCTGTAGGGCGCGAGCGTGTTGATCTCCAGCACCTTGCGCCACTCGTCCAGATCCACATGGCCGAAAGTTACGCCCTTGGGGCCGTAGTAACCCGCATTGCTGACCAGTATGTCGATGGGCCTGCCCCGCAACTCGCGGCCCAGCTCCGCCATCTGCCGGGAGTCGGTGACATCCAGCGGAAAAACCTCCAATAGCGGATACTGCTCCCGCAACGCCTTCAGCGCGCCGGCGGAATCCGGGTCGCGGCAGGTGGCCAACACCCGCCAGCCGTCGGCGACAAACTGGCGGGACAGTTCCAGGCCCAGGCCGCGGTTGCAGCCGGTGATAAGGATAGTACCGGGCATAACAGCTCCTTCAATGGTATTCTTGCACCGTCCGATGATAACAACTGCCTGCCAATGTACTACTCACTGAGCGATCTCTTCTGGCTGTTCCTGTTCGTCCTCGCCGGCTGGTACCTGTGGGCCGGCATGGCGGCCAAGGAACAGGCGCGCCGGGCCGCCGCCAGCCACTGCGCGCAACTGGGCGTACAGTTGCTGGACGACACCGTGGCCCTGATGCGCACCCGCCTCAAGCGCGACAGCCGCGGCCAGGTGCGCCTGCAGCGCAGCTACGAATTCGAGTTCACCTCCACCGGCGAGCACCGCTACGCCGGGATCGCCGTGCTGCACGGGCGGCGCATAACACAGATACAACTTTCCCCCCACCACCTCGCCTGAACGGAGCACAGATGAAACGCGGAATCTATCGCCACTATAAAGGCGAGCGCTACGAGGTAATGGAAGTGGCCACTCACAGCGAAACCGGCGAGCGGCTGGTGGTCTACCGCGCGCTCTACGGCGACTACGGCGTCTGGGTGCGACCGCTGGAGATGTTTGCGGAAAACGTGGAAAGGGACGGCGAACTGGTGCCGCGTTTCCAACTGTTTCAGGAATTTGACTAGCGCGACCGGGCGCCATTAATGTTGCCGCACTCCGTCAACCGATCCAATAGATAAGGCCACCCATCGGTGAACAATAAAAAAATAATGATCTACGGCGCCTACGGCTATACCGGCGAGCTGATCGCCCGCGAGGCCGTGGCCAAGGGCTATCGCCCGCTACTGGCGGGGCGCAGTTCGCAAAAACTGCAGCCGCTGGCGGAAGAATTGGGACTGCCGGCCATGGCGGTCGGTCTCGACTCCAGCGAAACCCTGGAGCGCACCCTGCGGGATATCGACGTGGTGATCCACTGCGCGGGGCCCTTCTCCGCCACCGCCGAACCCATGATGCTCGCCTGTATCGCCAGCCGCACCCACTACCAGGACATCACTGGCGAAATGTCGGTCTACCAGCTGGCCCACAGCATGAATGCGGAAGCCAAAGCCGCGGGGGTGGTGCTCTGCCCGGGAACCGGCTTCGACGTGATTCCCACCGACTGCCTGGCGGCGGCGCTGCACAAGGCGATTCCCACCGCCACCCACCTGAGCCTGGGCTTCGATTCCGACTCCTCTCTCAGCCCCGGTACCGCCAAGACCTCCATCGAGAGCCTGGGCGTGGGCAGTGCCATAAGACGCAACGGCGAGATCGAGATTACCGGCCACGCCGAAATCAGCCGCACCATCGATTTCGGCCGCGGGGAGAAATTCGCCGTCGCGATTCCGTGGGGCGACGTGGCCACCGCCTACTACTCCACCGGGATTCCCAATATCGCCGTGTATATTCCCATGAGCCCGCGGCGCGCGAAAAAAATGCGGCGCATGAACAAATTCCGCTGGCTGCTGCGCAAGCAGTGGGTGCAGGACTGGCTCAAGCGCAAGGTGGACAAATCTGTACGCGGGCCCGGCGAGGAAAAGCGCGCGGAACAGCAGACCTGGATCTGGGGCGAAATACGCCACGACCGCCGCGGCGAGCGCAAGATCGGCCGACTGGTCACCGCCAACGGCTACGATGTCACGGTGCACGGCTCCCTGGCGGTGATGGAATTCCTGCTCGACTACAAGGGGCCCGGCGGCTACTTTACGCCGTCGAAACTGTGCGGCTACGAACTGGTGGAGCGGCTACCCGGTTCCGGGCAGATCAAGATCGGTATCGATTGAACCTATGGCGCCCGGTGCGCACGGCGCACCCTACAGGCGCCCGAGTCCCGAAGGCGAGGCCCCTGGGCGGCCCTGCTGCCGGTAGCCGTTCGTTCAACAGCCTCATCGGCAATCGTCTCTCGAACGGCTCCCGGCATCAGGGCCCCCGCATCAGGCTCCGGTATTCTTTCCCGAGTCCCGATATTTCACAAACCTGACATAATTCGGTCAATTCCGCGCAATACAAGCTTCGTACCTTGGCCCCATGCGAAGCTTACCTGTCACTCTGAAAAGCCTGGACGTGTCCCTGGTACTGCATATGGCGGAGCGGGCGATGCGGCCGGCGTCGCGCAAACGCTACCTGTGGCTGTCGAAATCCGCGGACGGCTGGCTCTACCTGATCTCCCCCCTGATCGTGGCCCTGGCCGGCACCGGGGCGGCTGCAGTCCAATTTTTCTACCTTTGCGGCACCGCCTACGCGGTGGAGCGCTCCCTCTACTGGACCATCAAGAACACCACGCGGCGACTGCGCCCGCCTCAGGCGATTCCCGGCATGCGTTCGGTCATTGTCGCCCACGACCGCTTCAGCCTGCCCTCCGGGCACACTTCCGGCGCCTTTCTGTTCATCACCCTGCTCTCCCAGGCCAGTAGTCCGCTGTGGCTGCTAGGCTATTTTTGGGCCGCGGGCGTGGGCACCTCGCGCGTTGGCCTGGGCGTACATTTTCCCACTGATGTCTGTGCCGGCGCCGCCCTTGGAACCAGCGTCGGCCTGCTAATTTGCGGAGCCTTTTTGTGAAAATACTCTATGGAGTGCAGGGTACCGGCAACGGCCATATCTCCCGAGCTCGCGCCATGGCCGGTGCGCTGCAAAATCACCCGGACCTGGAAGTCCAATGGCTGTTCTCCGGACGCAGCCCCGACAAACTGTTCTGTATGGAAGCCTTCGGCGACTACTGGTGGCGCGAGGGCCTGACCTTCGTGCACCGGGAGGGCCAGTTGGACGGCATCGCCACCGCCAGGCAACTGCACCTGCGCCGGCTGCTGCGGGATATCCGCGAACTGCCGGTGGACGATTTCGACCTGGTGATCAGCGATTTCGAGCCGGTCACCGCCTGGGCCGCCAGGCGCAGGGGTAGGCCCAGCGTGGGGCTGGGGCACCAGTACGCGTTCAACTTCCCGATCCCGGCGCCGCGCTACCGGTGGCTGCCGCGGGCGGTTATGCGGGTCTTCGCGCCGGTGCAGAGCAGTCTGGGCATGCACTGGTACCACTTCGGCCACCCGATACTGCCGCCCATCGCCCAGCCCCACGGGCTGCCCGGCAGCGGCGGGCACATCCTGGTGTACCTGCCCTTCGAACACCATGGCCCGATGCTCGGGGAACTGGCGCAACTGCCGGAGCGGTTTATCGTTTACGGCGCCCCGGAGGACCTGCCCGCGGCGGAGAATATCCAACTCAAGGCCCCCTCCACAGACGGCTTTCAACAGGACCTGGCCGAAGCGCACGCGGTGATCTGCAACTCCGGTTTCGAGCTGATTGCGGAAACCCTGGCCCTGGGCAAGCCCATCCTGACCCGCCCCTTGGCCGGCCAGTTCGAGCAGGAGGCCAACGCCCGGGCGCTGAGCGAGCTCCAACTGGCCCGGGTGGTGGAGCGGGTGGACGCCGCTACGATTCGCGACTGGCTGGACAACGATCCCGCCGGGGTGCGCATCCAGTGGCCGGATGTGGCCGGCGAGATAGTGCGCTGGATCGCCGACGGCCGCCGCCAGACACCCGCAGAACTGGCCAACAGCCTGTGGGAACAGGTAGTGCCGGGACGCGGGAGCAGCGCCGCAGAGCTCGCCCGGGCCGAGGCGGAGTAACCGTTGAGAGCCTGTTTGAAGTCGTCGCAAATTGAGCCCCCCGGCGGGGCCGGTAGGCTCAACGCCAGACTCCAAACAGGCTCTAAACAGCGCGATTGTTCGATCACCGATGCTCTTATACACTGCGTTGCGGACATAATCGCTTCCAAAGAACTCATCCATGAATCAGACCCAGGCGCTCGACCTGCTCAAACTCGGCGAAAATGTTTTCCTTACCGGCGCCGCCGGCTCCGGCAAGACCTGGCTGCTGAATACCTACATTCACCATCTGCGCTCCCACGGGGTCGATGTCGCGGTCACTGCTTCGACCGGCATTGCGGCAACGCATCTGAACGGCAAGACCATTCATTCATGGTCCGGCATGGGCGTGCGCGACCACCTCAGTGAAGGCGACCTCAATACGCTCGCAGCCAGCCAGCGCATCAAGCGCAATTATCGCAGTACCGACGTGTTGGTGATTGATGAAATTTCCATGTTGCATCCGCACCAGCTCGACATGGTAGATCAGATCGCGCGTCGCCTGCTGGACCCATCGAAGCCATTCGGTGGATTGCAGGTGGTACTGTGCGGTGACTTCTTCCAGTTGCCGCCGGTATCGCCAGGGGCGCGTAGCAGTGCCAGCGTTCGACCTGCTGAAACAGCAGGAAGATATTCTGCTGAACCGCTTTGGCGGATCCCGCGAAAAGATTGCGATCAAGCCGGGACGCGCATCCGGCGCGAAGAAAAAGAAACCGCCGACCCGTCTCGCCACGAAGGAAATGCTGGAGGAAAAACTGTCCTTGCAGGAAATCGCCGACAGGCGCGGGCTCACCCTGGGCACCATCCTGAGCCACCTGGAGAAACTGAAGGGCTCGAACCAGTTACCCGATATAGAATACCTGAAAGCATCTCTATCGGAAAACGACATCGCCACCATTCTCGCCGCCTTCAAAAAATCCGAAGACGGCACGCTCACCCCAATCCATCGCGAGTTCGATGGCAAGTATTCCTTCGAGGATCTGCGACTAGCTCGCCTGTTCGCATGGTGAACCGGTTTGAGAAGAAGTTTCCGGCAACGAGTATATCCTTCACGATCTCCTGTAGAGTGATATCGTATTAAAAATCCCCTGTAGGAGCGGCCGCTGGCCGCGATGCCGAGCTGGAGCTCGGCGTTCCCAGGGGACCGTTAGAGGGTGACTTTGATTTCGGTGCCGCCTTCGGGCAGGGATTTCGCGGAAATCTCGCCCTGGTAGCTCTCGACGATATCCATCACTACCGCCAGGCCAATGCCCTGCCCCGACTGCTGCTGGTCGGCGCGCACGCCGCGCCGGGTGACCTGCTGCCACTGCTCCTCGTCGATACCGGGGCCGTTGTCGGCGACGCGGAGTTGCAGCCCGCGCCCGTCGTCGCCGTTGCGGATATCCACGTCCAGCTTGCCGGCGCCGTACTTGTAGCCGTTGTCCAGCAGGTTGCCGAGCAGCTCCATCAGGTCGCCTTCGTCGCCGTAGAAGAGCGTATCCTCGCTGCACTGCAACTCCACTTCCGCGGGTTTTTCCCGATAGACTTTTTCCAGCGCGTCGAGAATTTTCTTCACCAGCGGTGCCACCGGCACACCGCGCAAAATAGATTTTGGCGAACTGGCCACCGCGCGCTGCAGCTGGTAGCTGATAATGCTGTCCATACGCTGCACCTGCTCGATCAGGCTGGTGTAGGCGGCACGCGGATCGCGGGAAAAATTCAACCCCTTCATCACTGCCAGCGGTGTTTTCAGGCTGTGGGCCAGATCCGCCAGGGTGTGCCGGGTCTTTTCCCGCTGGCGACGCTCGTTTTCAATCAGCAGGTTGAGGTTGTCGGTAAGGGGTTTGAGCTCGCGGGGAAAATCTCCCTGCAGGGTGTCGCTCCCCCCCTGCTGCATTCTGTGCAGCGCACTCGCCACCGAGCGCAGCGGCGCCAGGCCCCAGCGCAATACCAGCCACTGCAGCAATACCAGCAGCAGCGCCCCCAGGCCGAGCCAGCGCCAGATGGTGGAGCGGAACTGCTCCACCTGCGCCGCCAGCGGCGCCGCGTCTTCCAGCACCACAAAGGTAAACCGCTGTTCGTTGTCCAGCCCCCAGGCCACGCCCTGGAGAAAACTGCTGTACTGGACACCCTCTCCCCCCTGCAACTCCAGGCGGGTGTATACCTCGCGCCCCTGGGGCAGCGACCGGCTGGGCAGTTGCGGCAGGGTCAGGGCCGAGGCGGAGCGCCAGATTACCCGGCCCTGCTCATCGATCACCGCGCCGATCAGGCCGGAATCCGGCTGGTTGAAACGCTCCTCCGGCAGCACCGGCGGAAATCTCAAACCGCCGCCGTCCGGCTCCGCCACCGCCAGCAGGGTGTATACGTGCAACTGCAGCTCCCGCGCCTTGGCCTCGTCCAGAGAGCTGCGGTAGGCGTGCTCCAGCACCCCGGAAATCAACAGCAGGAATACCAGCAACATCAGGGTGGTGACCAGGGACAGTCGGCCTTTGAGGGAGTGAAGCCAGAAGGAGAGCACGCAGCGCTATTCCGGTACCAGGAAACGGTAGCCGCGCCCGCGCAGGGTTTCGATGGGCTTGATCTGCCCGGCGGCGTCGAACTTCTTGCGCAGGCGGCCGATAAACACTTCGATCACATTGCTGTCGCGATCGCAGTCCTGTTCGTAGATATGTTCGGTGAGCACGGTTTTGGAGACCACTTCGTCCGGGTGCAGCATCAGGTATTCCAGTACCTTGTACTCATAGGAAGTGAGATCGAGCTCTTTGTCGTTGACCGTCACCCGCTGGGCACTGGTGTCCAGGACAATGGGACCGGCCTTGATCGCCGGAGAGGAAAAGCCGGCGGAGCGGCGCACCAGCGCATTGAGGCGCGCCAACAGTTCTTCGGTGTGGAAGGGTTTTACCAGGTAGTCGTCGCCACCCGCCTCCAGGCCGCGCACCCGCTCCTGCCAGTGACCGCGGGCGGTGAGGATCAGGATGGGAAAGTGCCTGCCCTCGCCGCGCAGGGTCTCTATCACCTGAATGCCGTCCAGCTTGGGCAGGCCCAGATCCAACACCGCGATGTCGTAGGGGTACTCGCGGCCCAGATAGAGCGCCTCTTCACCGTCCGGCGCCTCGTCCACGGTGTAGCCCGCTTCGCGCAGGGAGGCGGCCAGTTGTTGGCGCAGTACCTGTTCGTCTTCTACCAGCAGTGCCCGCATCACCGTCTACCTCACCTGTTTAGCGTGAAATACGCCCGCTCTGTTTATCCACATAGACCACATACACCTGGCTCTTGTCGGACAGGCCCTTGATGCGGTACAGGCTGCGGCCACCTTTCTGCACTTCGGAAATCGCCAGTATCTTGCCACCGTAGCGGCGCTTGACTATTTCCGCCGCCTGGTCGCGGGAAATGCCGTTATTTTGCACCCGGAGGAACTCCGCTTGATACCGAACGGAGCCGTCCATCAGTTCCACATGCAGTTCCGCATGCAGCGGTGCGGCGGAGAGGCTGAGTAACAATGCCAACACAACAGAAGTCGGCGGAAGTGCAACGCTAACTGATTTCACGAATAGTGCTCCTGTAACAACCGCTCCCCGAGCCTCCCTGTTAAAAAGCCGGGGCTACGTCGACCCGAACCCGGATTCTATCCCCGGGATGGCGGTCAGTGCGAGTCATATAGTGGCGACCATTATAGCGGTAGCGCACGTCGTAGCCGACCAGTTCGCGACGGGTGGTGTATTCATCCACCACCTGGCAGCGCTGCTCGGTGACGTAGCGGGTGTGGCCCTTGCGCCGGCTCAGGTCATGGCCGATGGAGGCGCCCAGGGCCGCCCCCGCTACCGCGCCCACTTGTTTGTTGCGCTTGTGGTGACCCAGTTCATTGCCCAGCGCGGCGCCGATGATACCGCCGATAATAGTGCCGGTGGCGGAGCCGCCGCGCTCCCGGTAGGCCACCTGCTCGTCCCAGCAACGGGTGCGGGGTTCGCGCACCTGGATGTCGGTGTACACCGGGGTGACGTCGGTGACCCGGGCGTAATCGTAGGAATCGCCGTAATTGTCGGGGTAGTATCCGTAGTCGCCGGAAGCGGCGGTCGTGCTGAAGCCCACGAGGCCGGCCACCAGGCCGGCGAACAGGAGGTTTTTACGGATTTGCATGGTGGTTCTCCCTTTGTCCGATGGGAGCACTCTATTGGGGAGTGACTGAATTGAAGCTGAACTGCGCCCGCGGCTACCAAATTCCGGTCGGTCGCCGCCGGGCAACCGGCGCCGGCGCTGTTCCGGCGGCAGAGCCATCAAGCGGTGGCCGGCCTCGCGCAGCCGGAGAATCGGTTAACAGGGCACAGCGAAGCAATGCATCAATCACTCTGCAAGGCATCGATAGGATTCAACCGCGAAGCCTTGATCGCCGGATAGACGCCGAACAGCAGCCCGATGGCCGCACAGACGGAAAAGGACAGCAGTATCGCGCGCAGTGACCAGGAAACGGCCCAGCCGGCATAGAGGGCGATGACCTCCGAGAGCAGCACCCCGAAGAGGATGCCCAGCAGGCCGCCGAGGACGGCGATGGTGAAGCTTTCGATCAGATACTGGGTGCGGATATCCCGCCGGGTGGCGCCAACAGCGCGCAGCAGGCCTATCTCGCTGGTGCGCTCCAGTACGGTGGCGAGCATGATGTTCATGATGCCGATGCCGCCCACCAGCAGAGAGATGCCGGCGACACAGGACATGACGATATTGAAGATGGCCTGGGTCTCCATCTTCTGTGCCATCAGCGCCGCCGGCACCACCACGGTGAAATCCTTCACCTTGTTGTGGCGGCGGTTGAGTAGATGGGTGATAGCCCGCGCCGCCTCCCGGGCGTCGGTGCCGTCGGCGAGTTGGAATTTGAGCTGGCTCACCTCCGCGGCGAGCGGTTGATGGGGAAAGCGCTGCGCGGCGGTGGTGAAGGGAATAAAGACCTGGTCCTGCTCCGCGCCCAGGCGCACACCCTCGAATTCCGTGCCCTCGACAAAGGGCGAATCCAGCACGCCGATCACGTAAAACCAGAGATGGTTGACCTTGATGCGCTCGCCCACCGCGGGGCGCCCGGAGAACAGCTGTCGCGCCACTGACTCCCCCAGCACCGCCACCTGGGCGAAGTGCTGTTCGTCCCCGTCGCTGATCAGGCGGCCGGCAGAGAGCCGGAAGGGCGACATGCGGAAAAAGGCCGGACTGACGCCGGTGGCCACCGCCTCGCTCTTGCCGAAGCGGCTGAACAGGCTGTAGGTCTCGATGGATTTCTGCGCGGCGAAGGCCTCGACGAAACCCAGTGTGGCCAGTGCCGCCTCGCCGTCGCGCAGGCTGAGGCCGGCCGACTGCTTGCGCTGTTCGTAGAGCTCCTCCCGCTCCAGTTCGGGGCTCTGCACGATCAGGTTGTTGAGCCCCATGGTCTCGATCATGCGCAGCGCCTCGCGTTCGGCGCCCTTGCCGATATTGAGCATCGCAATCACCGCGCCGACGCCGAAGATCATCCCCAGCAGGGTCAGCAGTGTGCGCAGCTTGTGCTGGGACAGTTCGGCGAGCGCCTCGCGAAAGCTGATGAGCAGGGCCCGCCCGCTGCGGGGCTGAACTGAAAACAGGGCCGAAAACAGACCCGCGAGGGAAAACCCTGCGGAGTCTTTTTCCCTCTCGTTTTGTCCGGCCGCGCTCATTGCTCCACCTCATACAGGGCGATGCGGTCACCGGGGGCCAGCCCTCCGGTGACTTCGATATGGGTCGGCGTAGCCCGCCCGGGGGTCACATCACGGCGCTGGAAGCCGCCCTGCCGATAGAGGTAGACGTAGGCCCCGCCGCTGTCCCGGAACAGGCTCTGCGCCGGAATCTCGATACACTTCTCGGGCCCGGCGACCCGGATTTGCGCGCGCACACCGCGGCCGAGTTTGAATTGCTGCGGGTGTTGCTCGTCGAAGGCGGCCACCACTTCGTAGTATTTCTGCGGGTTGCCCCGTACGATGGAGGCCGGCGCCGCACTGACGCTCTTGATTGAAGCGGCGAAGCGCTGCTGTGGCTGCGACTCGGACCAGACGGTAACCGCCTGCCCCTCGGCGAGGCCGATGGCCTCCCGCTCGGGCACCCACAACCGCGCCTGCATCACGCTGATATCCGGCAGATTGGCCACCTTGTGCCCCGGCCAGATCTGGCTGCCCACCCGGGGTTTTTCCCCGCGCCAGTTGGCGGCATAGGTGAGCAGACCGTCGTGGGGTGCGACGATTTCCAGCTCGGACAGGCCCTCGTCCAGCCGCGCCAGCTTCGCACCGTGTTTCTGCTGCTGCACCGCGAGCACCTCCACCTCGCCTTCGGCACTGGTGGCAAAGCGTTGGTTTTTCCAGCCGAGATAGTCGAGTTTCGATTGCAGGTAGAGAGCGTCGAGCTGGTCGTCGAGGATCTCCAGGCGCGACATTAGGCGCTCATCCTCTATGGCAAAACGCTCGGCGAAATCCTTTTCCACCGACACCTGGCCCATATCCGTCAGTATCGCACTCTGCTCCGCCTCCAGGGCGCCGCGCTTCTCGCGCAGGTCCTCCTCGGCCTGGGCCAGCTCGCCGCTGGTGACACTCCGCTGTCGGCGCATCCGCTCGCCGCCGAAGCGCACTATCACATCGCCCTTTTTAACTTGTGAGTACTCGGGCGCCAGCCAGGCGATAAATTTCGGCGGGCCCGACACCGGTGCCTGTATGGCGGTGGCAGACTCCGCATCCAGTTCGCCCCGCGCGGACACCAGCGCCTCCCGCTCGCTGTAGCGGACGTGGTACAACAGCGGCTCGGCGCTTTTGTCGGCGCAGCCCACCAGAAACACCGCCGCGCCCACGGCCCATACAAGTAGCGACGTAACTACTCGCTCCTCGGGGCCCGGGAAAGAACGCCAGCGCCAGATGCGAAGGCCCCGATGCCGGGGGCCGTTTGTGAAAAGCGCCCGCGGCTGAAAAAAAAGCCCGATGAGGTTGTTGAGCAAACGGCCACCGGCAGCGGGGCCGCCCAGGCCTCTCTTACTGGAAAGGGATGAGTAGTTACGCAGCGACTTCACTTGGCCTCCCCGACGCTCGTCGCCAGTTGTTCGCCCGCGGGGGTCTTTACCGAGAGGGACACAGTCATGCCGGGTTTCAAGGCCCCGCCGCCGCCCTCCTCCAGGCCCACCAGCAGGTCGATCACCCGTCGCCGGTCGCCGCTGGCGCGATCGCGCACCACGCGGCCCAGCTCGACGATGCGGCCGCGTCGCGTCATCCCCCGCGCACCGTCGATCACCACCTCGACTTCCGCTCCGGGAGCCAGGTAGGGCTTGTCCACTTCATCGGCCTGGGCGCGCACCTGCATCCGGCTCAGGTCGGAGATCTGCAACACCGGCTGGCCGAAACGCACCGACTCTCCCTCGGAGGGCTTTTCCCCGTTCCAGTTGGCGACATACTGCACCAGGCCGCCGATAGGCGCCTTGACCTTGAGCTTGTCCACCTCCGCCTGCAGCACCGCGACCTCGCCTTCAGCCCGCTCCACCTTGTGCCTGGCCATGGAAATTCTCAGGGCACCGGTGCGCTTGTGCATCCCGGCAAGCTCGCGGGCCAGTTGCAGGTCGTTGCCGGCTATCTCGAAATCGATGGCCGCCTTCTCGCGCTCGTTTCTCGACAGGGAATGGTCGAGAATCCCGGCGCGGCGTTCGGCCTTTTCAAACTCCGCGCGCTTTTCCTCGATGGCCAGGATGTCATCCTTGACCGTCTGCTCTTCCTTCAGGATGGTGTTGTTGAGTTCGCTGCGCAGCTGCTTCAGTTCCGACTTTTTTTCGATCAGTTTTTCGCGCACCGGCTTATCGTCGAACTCCACCACCACGGTCCCCTTTTCCACCAGGGAATTTTCCGCGACCATGCGTTTGATACTGTACTGCCACATGCGCGCAATCGACGGCGGCGCCACCTGGACGGAGCGCTCGGATTCCAGTTCGCCGGGGATCGGCTGCAGGCCAACCCGCTCCGCCGCGGAAAATTTTTCGCCCTGCTCCCCGCTGCAGGCGACGAGGAGCAGTGCCAGCAGGGCCGTTTGCCTTTTCACTATTCGGCCCCCGGGAATTCAATGCGCACCCCCATGCCGGGCAACAGCTCCGCCTCCGGCATCCCGGTGAATTTGAACACCAGCCGGTAATAGAGCCCAGGCTCCTGTCGCTGCTGCGGCTGGGTGGCGATATCGGTGAGCCGGGCGCGGAAACTGCGATCGAGGCGGGAGTCGAAGACGAGTTCGGCCGCCTGCCCCTCGCGGACGCGGTCGATATCTATCTCGTGCAGCCAGGCTTCGATGTAGAGGTCGCTCAGGGAGGGAATCTCGGCGATCAGCCAGCCGGGCTGCGCGGTCATACCCACGAACACCCGTTCTCCGGTCCAGGGGTGTTTGCCGTAGAGTACCGGGCCGGCGCGCTCGGCGCGCAGGGTCATGGATGCCAGCTGGGCCCGCTTGTACTCCAGTTTGGCCTGGGAAGCTTCGATTTTGATTCGCTGCTTCTTCGCGGCGACTTCCCGGGTCAGCTTGGCCTGGGCCAATTCTTTTCGCGCCTTGCGCACCCTGGCCTCGGCTTCCTTTTTCGCCACCTGGTAGGAGTCGTACTCGTAGACACTTAAATACTGTTTGGGCACGGCGGCATCGATGCCCGCCTTTTTCAGCAGTAATTGCTCGCGCTCGAGAGCGAACTTTTTCTCCAGCACCGCCTGCGCGTTCGCGCTCTCATCTTTCTGCAGTTTTTCGCGGGCGGTATCCAACGCGACAGTTTCCGACTCGATTTCCCCCTGGATGGCCGCACCGTCGAAGACCGCCACGATTTCGCCCGGCTCGGCCACCTGCCCTTCCGGCATCAGCCACTGGACCTCCACCCGCCAGTTATCGGTCATCGGGGAGAAAAAGGGCTGGCTCTTCTCCGCCCGCAGCTCTCCTCCTAGTAGCAGCGGCGCCTCGCTGGCCAGCGCCGGCACCGACACCAGTAACAGGAGGGCTAGGCGCAACATTTCGAGTCCTCCACCACTGCACCGTCGCTCATACGGATAACGCGCTGCGCGCGTCCCGCCACTTCCCGCTCGTGGGTAACCAGTACGATGGTCTGCCCTTCGCGGTGCAGAGCGCAGAGCAACTCGAGAATTTCTTCGGAGGTCCTGCTGTCGAGATTGCCGGTGGGTTCGTCGGCAAAAATGACTTTCGGCCGGTTGATCAGCGCCCGGGCGATGGCGACCCGCTGGCGCTGGCCGCCGGACATCTCGAAGGGGCGGTGATCGACCCTGTGGCCGAGCCCCACCCGCTCGAGCATTTCCACAGCGCGTCCATCAGCCGCCGCGGCGCCCGCATCGGAAAAACGCAGCGGCAACATAACGTTCTGCCGCGCGGTCAGGCGCGGCAGCAGGTGGAAGGTCTGGAAGATAAAGCCGATGTGGCGATTGCGGATGGCCGAAAGGGATTCATCGTCGAAGCTCCCCACCTCGCGCCCGTCGAGCCAGTAGTGGCCGGATGTCTGCTGGTCCAGGCAGCCGAGGATATTCATCAACGTCGACTTGCCGGACCCTGACGGGCCCATCACAGCGACGAATTCGTTTTTTTCGATATGCAGGGAAACCCCGGAGAGCGCCACCACCCTGGCATCTCCGTCACCGTACTCCCTGAACAGCTCCTTTATTTTTATCACGCGTCGATCCGGTGTGAGTCCTTTCACATCCGACTCCGGTTTAAAATGATCGGCCGAGGTTAATCAATTTACTCCGCAGGGGCAATATGCGCCGGGGGCGTGGCGGAGAGATCCGATAACGGACCTGACATCTGCACCTTTCGCTAAACCACAGCGTCACGCCGGATGACGCCGCTCTCGCCAAAGTGCCGCGAACACTTTGCAGAAGGCGCATAAATCTCCTTCATCTCTCATTCTGAAGTAAATCCAAGCTTTGCTTGCCAAGCATTATTTGGTACGAACGTATGATTTAAACCACACTCAATCCCTCGCAATGCCACGCCGCCTGCCAGCAGCTCAGCATTTCAACCGCTGAATTCAAGAGCCATAAGCTTCTATTTACGGAAAGTATCGCGTAACTTATTGATTTTCCGAGAGGTTACTTGTATTCAATTGCCAGGTGTATAATCAGGCGACTTGAGCCCCGGGGCTCTATAATTCCGGTTAAAATTTGATCAATATTGGGTAAACCCTTGAATTTTAAAGGAATGTAGACTCCTGATTTTGGAAGGGGCGGTAAATAGTAGCCAAGGAGATATAAAGCCCCAGGCTTTTGAATTAACTGTTAAGCGTACATATGAAAAGCATATACGATCTGATCGACCTGATTAGCAAAAGGACCGCAATGTACACGGGCGAGTGTAGGCTATCTAATGTAAGATCATATTTAGATGGGTATTCTCATGCTATTGATAAGCCCGAGTTCTTAGCTGATTTCCCCAATTTCCACGATTGGGTTGCCAAGAAGTACGGATTCTACGAATCCACTGCGGGGTGGCAGAATATGATACTAGCCGTCGAGTTGGGTCTTAAGCCAAACAGCTTTAGCTGGGTAGGTTTTGCTGATGGGGCAAATGACGCAATCCATGCAAAGGCGGTGGTAAGATTTTTTAGGCTTGTTGGTGAATACAGAGCTCGCTTAACGAGTGGCTGCATTTGACGCCGCGAAGCGGCGCAAATGAGCCAGGCGTTGGGCGATGCATGAACAAGCTACTTTTAATAATCATTTTGTTGGCGACGTCCGTTGGAGTGCTAGCGGAAGGCAATGAATCGATATTATGGAGCTCTGAAAGAGCCGCTGTTGCTTTCTGCATTACCGAGGAGAAAGTAACGTGTTATGTGGTGTCGGGACAGAATGTAACCGATGTGAGCCAAGTAGAGATGGCCAATATCGGAAAGCTTGGCCGGAGAACGAAGAAAGAATATGACAAAGTCATTACTTCTCCAACGGAATGGCATCACAGCCAGGGGGATGAGTTAATGGTTTTATTCACTACTCAAGCCTGGATTTCAGGGCAGCGGTACTTTGCTACAGAGCCCGTCTTTGTAAAAAATGGCGAGTATGTGCAGCGGTAATTCGCCTAACCAAGCGCAGCACTACGCAGCCTTCGGCTGCCGGACGCTCGCAAGCTCGCGCCGGTGTGCGCGGCGTTAATTGCGACGTGAAGTCGTATAAATTTCTGTTACATACTCTGAAAAATCACAGGAGGTAGTTTCTCAGAAAGATGTAACCCGATGTTCTGCCATCGGTTTCCTACCGGCACATGCGTGGAGAGTAATTTCCGGGTGTGAAGCTGTCGGGACAATGTAACCTGCGGGCCTTGCCCGGGAGAGAAGACCGCGAGGAATTCTCAACTCTGCCAGCACCAAGGCGGTAAGGGGCTAGGAATGGATAGTATGGCCAACCCAGGTGAACTGCTGCACTCCCGTTATGCGCAAGAAGCCTAAGGTGCTGACAGGCTTTAACCAAAAGGTGCGTGGACAGGCTGGCGGGCTTTTAACGTCCCGCCACGCAGA
>NZ_JBOFOC010000124.1:0-13784 GCF_051659245.1 Microbulbifer sp. | reverse complement strand
CGCCCTTCTGGGACTGTCTGCGAGAGGGACCTGGCAGACAAGCCTACAGGGACGTATTCACGGCGTGTCCCAGAAGGGCGCATCACGCCTCGGCTCCTGGAATTGAACTCCGAAACTTGAGTGAATAAGTATCGAGACTTCAAACAGGCTCTAAGAGGCAGCCAGCGAGGCATTCACCCCACGGAAGGTGCCCATGCCGCAGATCTTTCACCCCAGGATCAATGGGCTGACACGTATTCTGCTCGTCGGCGGCGCGCTGGCGCTGCTAGCCGTCGCCTGTGTCGCCTATTTCCTGAACCGCTCCCCCTATCTCACCGGCCAGGGCGCGGTGCCGGAACAGCCGGTGCCTTTCAGCCATGAGCATCACGTGGGCGGCCTGGGTATCGACTGCCGCTATTGCCACACCGCCGTGGACCGCTCGACCTTTGCCGGGCTGCCGGATACCTATACCTGCATGAGCTGCCACTCCCAGCTGTGGACCAATGCGCAGATGCTCGCGCCGGTGCGCGAAAGCCTGAAGCAGGACCGGCCGCTGGTGTGGGTCCGCGTGCACAAGCTGCCGGATTTTGTCTACTTTAACCATCAGGCCCATGTAACCCGCGGCATCGGCTGCGAGTCCTGCCATGGGCGGGTGGACCGGATGCCGCTGATGCGACAGGCGAAGCCGATGACCATGCAGTGGTGCCTGGACTGCCACCGCCACCCCGCAATCGCACTGCGCCCGAAGGACCGGATCACCGCCATGGGCTATGCGCCCGCCGGCAACGGCGACGCCCTGCTGCACCAATACCGGATTCACACGGATCGAATGACCGAGTGCGTGATATGCCACCGCTAAAGCCTGGCGACAAAAAAGGACCCGGCGCCCCGGAAGCGTTGCGCGAGCAGCTCGCCGGCAAGCGCGGCGCCGGCTACTGGCTCAGCCTGGCGGAGCTGGCGCAGGCGGACCGGCCCCTGAGCCGCCGCGGCCTGTTGAAACTGATGGGCGCCAGCCTGGCCCTGGCCGGGCTGCCGGGCTGCAGCCGCGAGCCGCGGGAACACCTGGTGCCCTATGTGCGCATGCCGGAACACTTGGTGCCGGGGCGCCCCAACTACTACGCCAGCGCGGCGATCGTCGGCGGTTGCGCCCAGGGCGTACTGGTGGAGAGCGACTTGGGCCGGCCGATCAAACTCGAGGGCAATCCGCAGCACCCCGCGACCCTCGGCGCCTGCGACGCCATCGCCCAGGCCTCGGTGCTGTCCCTCTACGATCCGGAACGCTCCGCCTCGGTGCGCCACCGCGGCGCCATCGCCAGCTACACCGAGTGCCTGCGCGCACTGCAGAAACGGCAGGCACAGTGGAATGCGAACAGGGGCCAGGGCCTGTGCTTTGTCAGCGGCAGAATCACCTCGCCGAGCGTTCAGGCCCGCATCGACGCCCTGCGGCGGCGCTGGCCCGAAGCGCGCTGGTTCGTCCACGATCCGGTGGACCGTAGTGGCGTCTACGCCGGCAGCCGCCTGCTGCTCGACCAGGCCCTGGAGCCGCGCTACCGCTTCGACCGGGTGCAGGTGGCGCTGGCTCTGGACGCGGACTTTATGCAATCCCAGCCCGGCTTCCTGCGCTACGCGCGGGATTTCACCGCGCGCCGCCGGCCCCGGGACGGCAATGAAAACCTCGCACGACTTTACGCCGTCGAATCCACCCCCAGCGTCACCGGCGCCAACGCCGACCAGCGCTACGGCCTGGCCTACCCGCAGATGGAGGACGCGGCGCGCCAGCTCGCCATCGCCCTGGGCATCCCGGTGGCGCCGCCGCGACAAAATCCGCTCCCCGAACCCTGGATCGACGCGCTGGCGAAGGATCTGCAACGCCATCCCGGCGCGGCGCTGGTAGTCCCCGGCGACCAGCAGCCGGCCGCGGTGCACGCGCTGGCCCACGCCATCAACCACAAACTGGGCGCTTTCGGGAAAACACTGGAGTGGATACCGCCGGTGGCCTTCGACACCGGTGCGGAATCCCTCGCTGAGCTGACCGCGGCAATAAACACCGGCGCGGTGCAGGACCTGGTGGTGCTGGACAGCAACCCGGTGTACAGCGCAGCCGCCGATCTCGCTTTTGCCGAGGCCTTCCGGGAAGTGCCCTGGCGGCTGCATTGGGGCGAATATTTTGACGAGACCGCGCGCCTCTCCCAATGGCATATCCCCGCGGCGCACGCGCTGGAAACCTGGGCCGATGCCCGCGCCTACGACGGCAGCGTCACCCTGCTACAGCCGCTGATCCAGCCCCTGCACGGCGGCAAATCCGCACTGCAGCTGTTCGCCGCGCTGGAGCGGGGTGTGGACGGGGAGGCGCTGAAGCTGCTGCAGGAGTACTGGCAAAACCGCCACCGGGGCGACGACTTCGAAGTTTTCTGGCGCCGCAGCCTGCACGACGGGCTGGTGCCGGAAACCGCGGCCGGAGCTGTAGCCGCCGAGCCCGCCGCCGGCTGGACCGGTCGGCTCCCCGCGCCCCGGCCCGCGGCCACAGGGCTGACCCTGCAACTGCGCCCGGACCCGGCGCTGTGGGATGGCCGCTACGCCAACAACGGCTGGCTGCAGGAAATGCCCCGCCCCCTCACCACCCTGACCTGGGACAACGCGCTGCTGATCAGCCCGCAACTGGCCGCGGAGCGGGATCTGAACGACGGCGACCTGATCGAGCTGGAGAGCGGCGGCAGAAAACTGCAGGTGCCGGTGCTGGCGCTGCCGGGGCAACCGGTAAACGCGGTCACCCTGTATCTCGGTTACGGGCGCACCGCCGCCGGGCGGGTCGGCGACGGCGTAGGGGTAAGCGCCTACCAACTGCGGAGCAGCGCCAGCCCCTGGGCGCTGCCGGCGACCCTGGCGCCCAGCGGCGGGCGGCAAAAACTGGCACTGATACAACTCCACGACAGGATCGAGGGGCGGGACCTGATCCGCGCAACGAACCTGGACAGCTACCGCCGCAACCCCACCTTCGCCCAGCACCGGCCGCCGGAGCTGTCGCTCTATCCGGAGGACTGGCCAATAAAGGGAGAAGAGAGCGAGCACGCCTGGGGCATGGCCATCGACCTGTCCGCCTGTATCGGCTGCAACGCCTGCGTCACCGCCTGCCAGGCGGAGAACAATATCCCGGTGGTGGGCGCCGAGGAGGTGATCCGCGGCCACCATATGCACTGGCTGCGGGTGGACCGCTATTTTCCCGACACGGAACCGCAGCCGCGCACCACCTTCCAGCCGGTACCCTGCATGCACTGCGAAAACGCCCCCTGCGAATACGTGTGCCCGGTGGAGGCGACGCTGCACTCCGCGGACGGGCTCAACCAGATGGTCTATCAGCGCTGCATCGGCACCCGCTACTGTTCCCAGAACTGCCCCTACAAAGTGCGCCGTTTCAACTGGTTCAACTACACGAACAGCAATGCCGCCTACCCGGCACAGCCGGCGCTGCAAAACCCGGATGTGACGGTGCGCGCGCGGGGGGTGATGGAGAAGTGCACCTATTGCGTACAGCGCATCACCGCCGCGCGCTGGGACCCGGACACACCACTGCAGACCGCCTGCCAGCAGGCCTGTCCCACGCAGGCGATCGTGTTCGGCGACCAGGCCGAAGCCGGCGGTGAACTCAACCGGCTGAAGGCACTTCCGCTGAACTATGCCATGCTGGAAGAGCTGAACACCCGGCCGCGCACCACCTATTTGGCGGCGGTGCATAATCCAAATCCCGAGTTGAAAGAAGAGGATTCCTGAATTCCGGGATTCGGGATTCGGGATTTCGAAATAACGGTGCGCTGTAGGAGCCTGCTTGCAGGCGAAAAAGGGCAGAACTCCGTAGCCTTTCGCCTGCAAGCAGGCTCCTACAGGGAGGTTCCTTCTTAGGGTCGTAGGATGGGCAAAGCGCAGCGTGCCCATCCTACAAAATTGCCATCTTTCACCTGGAGTCGACGCGATCATTTCAGGGACCAGGAAATGCCGCAGACAACACCGGAAACCCTGCTGCCCGAGGGCCTGACCCACACAACGATGACCGAGCGCATCGCCGGCCTGGTGCTGGAGCCGCGCGCGCGGGGACGGTGGCGGCTGGCATTTGCGGTGTCCGCGGCGCTGGCGCTGATGTTTGTGGTGTGCCTGGGCATCGTATTCACCATCGGCGTCGGGCTGTTCGGGGTCAATATTCCGGTGGCCTGGGGTTTCCCCATCGTGAATACCATCTGGTGGATCGGTATCGCCCACGCCGGAACGCTGATCTCCGCGGTGCTGCTGCTCACGCGCCAGCCCTGGCGCGCGCCGGTGGCGCGACTGGCGGAGGCGATGGCCCTGTTCGCGATCGTGTGCGCCGGCATCTACGCCATCGTCCACCTGGGGCGGCCGCAGTTTATGCAGTTCCTGATCCCTTATCCCAATACCATGGACCTGTGGCCCCAGTGGCGCAGCCCGCTGGTGTGGGATTTCTTCGCCATCTCCACCTATTTCGTGTTCACCCTGGGCTTTCTGTACTTCAGCCTGCTGCCGGATTTCGCCACCCTGCGCGACCGCGCGCAGTCCCGCGGGCTGCAGATTTTTTACGGGGTTATGGCGCTGGGCTGGCGCGGCTCGGCGCTGCACTGGGCGCGCTATGAGCAGGTCAACCGGGTGCTGGCGGCGGTGGCGGCGCCGATCGTGGTGTCGGTGACCGGCATTATCTCCCTGGACCTGGCGGTATCGCTGGTGCCGGGATTCCACTTCACCATCTTTCCGCCGTATTTCGTCGCCGGAGCGCTTTTTTCCGGATTTGCCACCGTGTCTTTCCTGGCGGTGGTCACCCGCGCGATGTTCGGCCTCAAAGACCTGATCACCCGCCGCCACCTGGATTACCTGGGGCGCATGATGCTGCTGTTCGCGCTGGTGGTGAACTACGCCTATATCCAGGAAGTTTTTACCGCCTGGTACTCCGGCGACCCGTACCAGCGCGCGGTATACATCAACCGCTGGACCGGGCCCTACGCGCCCGCCTGGTGGGCTATGTTTGTGTGCAATTCGCTGCTGGTGCAGCTGCTGTGGTTCAGGCGGGTGCGGCGCTCGCCGGCGATGCTGCTCGCGCTGGCGATCACCGGCAATATCGGCATGTGGCTTGAGCGCTTCCAGATAGTGTTCACCAGCACCTATGCGAGCTATATGCCCTCCACCTGGGGCCTCTCCGGACCCACCTTGTGGGATCTGCTGGTGGCACTGGGCTCGCTGGGGCTGTTCGCGTTCCTGCTGCTGGCGTTCGTGCGCCTGGCTCCGGTGGTGTCGATGCACGATATGCGGGTGTCGATCCACCACGCGGTTCACAAGGAGAAAAGCGGTGACTGAGCAAAACCACTCCGAGCAAGACCACTACGGCCTGATCGCCCGCTTCGCCGGCCCGGAGGCGCTTGTAGCCGCCACCCTAAGCGCGCGCGAGGCCGGTTATCGGCGGCTGGAGGCCCACGCGCCTTTTCCCGTGCCGGGGCTGGCCGAGGCGCTGACCTTTCGCGAAAAGGGTATTCCGCTGATCGCGCTGTCACTGGGCGTAACCGCCGCGGCTGCGGCATTTTTTCTGCAGTGGTACACCGCGGTGATCGACTATCCGTTTGTGGTGGGCGGCAAGCCTCTCAACAGCTGGCCCGCGTTTCTGCCGGTCACCTTTCAAGTGGGCATCTTCTCCACGGTGATGGCCGCGACCATCACCATGCTGGCCAAAGACCGCCTGCCCCATTACTACCACCCGATATTCAACTGCGACGACTTTGCGCGCGCCTCCGCGGACGGATTTTTCCTGAGTGTTCGCGGCGGCGATCCCGCAGAGGTGGAGGATTTCCTGCGCGCGCAGGGGGCCGAATATGTGCGGGAGCTGACGTTGTGAGAAGTTCACGCACTGAATCGGGGGGCATGGCGGCCCTGCCCGGGAACGCGGAGCTCCAGCTCCGCTTGCGGGCCGCAGGCCCGCCTCGGGAGCTCGAAATAATCCTGCGTTGCGGGAACCCGCGATCAGCGCCCGCGGCCGGCGGAAAGTCCGATCGCGGCCATGGGCCGCTCCTACAGGAGCTTCGGAAGGAGCTTCGGAGCCCGGCCCCGCATCAAACGGCCCTCAGGCCTGTGCTGATATTCTCCGCAATATTCCTGCTCTGCGCCTGCGGCCAGGATATGCGCAACCAGCCCCGCTACGATCCCTACCAGGCCGCGCCCGGCTGGCCGAACGACCAGTCCGCCCGAATGCCGGTGGGGGGCACGGTGTCCCGCAACCAGGCACTGGGGTCGCGCCCGGCCACCCTGCCTGAACCCCTGAGCCGCGAACTGCTGGAACTGGGCCGCGAGCGTTTCGATATTTTTTGCAGCCCCTGCCACGGCGGTACCGGTAACGGCGACGGCGCCATCGTGCAGCGCGGTTTTCCCGCACCGCCGTCACTGCACAGCGCGCGCCTGCGCAATGCGCCGCTCGGCCATTTCTACGATGTGATCAGCGACGGCTTCGGCGTGATGTATTCCTACGCCGCGCGGGTACCGCCGGAGGAGCGCTGGGCCATCGCCGCCTATATTCGCGCGCTGCAACTCTCGCAGCACGGTTCGCTGGAGGATCTCACCCCGCAGCAGCGCCGGGAACTGGAGCGGCAAAACCAGGGGGGAAAAGCGCCGTGACTCCGCGCGCGATACTGCCCGGTGGAATTGCGCTGCTGGCACTGGGGGCGCTCGGCGCCGCACTCGGCGGAGTGGCTTTTGCCTCCAGTTGGCTGGCGGCGGCGCTGATCTGGGGATCGCTGCCGCTGGGCGCGCTGGCGATGTTGATGACCCAGGGCCTCACCGGCGGGCGCTGGGGCGAGCAGAGCCGCCCGCTGTGGCTGGCGCTGGCGGCGACCCTGCCGCTGTTCGCCGCGGCCATGCTGCCGCTGCTGTTCGGCCTGCACACGCTGTTTTCCTGGACCCTGCCCGCGCAGGAACTGCCGGAGGTGGTGCGCAACAAGCTCGCCTACCTGAACCGGCCTTTTTTTGTCGCTCGCAGCCTGGGCTATTTCGCGATCTGGCTGGGGCTCGCCTGGGCGCTGGGCGTGTGGCGGCGGCGCACCGCACCGGTACAGGCGCCGGGACTGATCCTGTGGCTGCTGGCACTGACGTTTTTCGCCTTCGACTGGTTTATGTCCCTGGAGCCGGAGTTCTATTCGGATATCTACGGGCTGATGCTGGGCACCGGCATGGTGGCCGCGGCCATCGCCTGCGCGCTGCTGCTGGGCGCGCAGCACATGGACCCGGGCGCGCGCCGGGATATGGCCAACCTGTGGCTGGCGATACTGCTGGGCTGGGCCTTCACCGCCTTTTCCCAGTACATCGTGATCTGGTCGGCAAACCTGCCGGAGGAAATCGGCTGGTACATCCACCGCAGCCGGGGCGCCTGGCGGCCGATCAGTGTGATCTCCTTTGCGCTTTTCTTTCTGCTGCCGTTCCTGGTTCTTCTGTCCAGCGCCGCCAAGGGGCGCGCGGACTGGCTGATGTTTGCGGCGGCATCCTGCCTGGCCGGCCACGTCCTGCAGATCTGCTGGCTGATACTGCCGGCGTTCGGCGGCTGGAGTGCGCTGCAGGTCTGGCTGGTGCCGGCGCTGGTATTGGTTGTCGGCGCCATCTACGCGGCCGGTTACAACGCCGGCCAGCGGATAAACCGCGGGGCTGAAGATGGTTAAACACGAGGCAGACCTGTCCCGGGTGCGCCCGATCGTCTACGTCATGCTGTTCACCCTGGCGCTGGTGGTGCTGGGCGGCCTGGCCATGTGGCCGCTCTATCTCTACTGGCTGCCGCGTCCCCCCCCGCCGGTGTTCGAACCGCTGCCGGTGCCACCGGGGCAGGTGCGCCTGCAGCGCAACCCTCTCGCGGATCTGGCCGGCTACCAAGAGCGCGAGCAACAGCGGCTGCACAGCGTCGGCTGGGTGGACCGGGAGGCCGGGGTGGTGCATATGCCGATCGAGCGCGCGATGGACCTGCTGCTCGAGCGCGGCCTGCCGGATGCGGAGGCATCCCAGTGAACTGGCTCACCCGAATCTGTTCGCTGCTTCTGCTGCCCGCGCTGGCGGCCGAGGCGCAGCCGCCAGCGGAGAAAACCCTGGATGCGGTGGCATTCAATCAGCGCATCGGTGCGCCGCTGCCGGCGACGGCGTTTCGCAATGCAAATGGCGAGGCCGTGACACTCACCGCGCTGGTCGAACAGGGCCCGCTAATATTGGTGCTGTCCTGGTTCGAGTGCCCGCACCTCTGTCCCATGGTGCTGGACCAACTCGCCGGGGCCGCGGCCGACCTGCCGTTCGCCTCGGGGGATTACCGGGTGGCGGTGGTGAGTATCGATCCGCGGGAGACGCCGGCGCAGGCCGAGCAACTGGCGCGGCGCCTGCGCGAGCGGCACGGGCACATCGTCTCCAACTGGCAGCTGCTGACCGGCGGCGCCGCAGCCATCGATACCCTGGCCGATGCGGTGGGTTTTCAATACGCCTACGACGCAGAGCGCGATAGTTACGCGCACCCGGCGGGGCTGGTGGTGGTCGCCACCGGCGGCCGGGTCAGCCACTACCTGCTGCGCATCGAGCGGGGGCAGCCGGACCTGCGCCTGGCGCTGGTGGACGCCGGCCGTGGCAAACTCGGCAGCCCGGTGGACCAGCTGCTGCTGCGCTGCTATCACTTCGATCCGGATACGGGGCGCTACAGTGTCGCGGTGATGCGCCTGTTGCAGTTCGGCGGCGGACTGTCCCTGCTCGCACTGGGCGGCCTGGTCATCGGTCTGCGGAGGAGCGAGAGGTGGAGGGAGCGGCCGTGAGCGAGCAGGCGATCGAAGACCCGCTGCTCGGGCTCAGGCTGATTCCCCAGCAGGGCTCCGAATACGCGGCCCAGGTGGACCACCTGTACTACGCCCTGCTGGGCATTTCCGGGCTGCTGATGGCGATCCTCGTCGGCCTGGTGGTGGTGTTCGCGGCGCGCTACCGGCGCACCCTGGGCCGCGGGCGGGGAAAACTGCTGTCCGACCGCAGCGGCCGCCGCGTGGAAATCGGCTTTGCGCTGTCGCTGTGCGCGGCCTTTATCTGGCTCTTCTTCTGGGCCAGTCAGCTGTACCTGAAACTCTACGGCGAACCGGCGACGGACATCGTTATCGACGTGGTGGCCAAGCAGTGGATGTGGAAATTTCAGCACCCGGACGGCACCCGCGAGATCAATACCCTGCACCTGCCGGTGGGGGAGACGGTGCAACTGCGCATCACCTCCCAGGACGTGGTCCACAGCCTGTCGTTTCCGGCGTTCCGTCTCAAGCGCGACGCAGTGCCGGGCATGTACACCACCGCCCAGTTCACCCCGATCCGCACCGGCGAATCCCACCTGTTCTGCGCCGAGTACTGCGGCACCGACCACTCGCGCATGCGCGGCAAAGTGGTGGTGATGAGCCAGACCGACTACCAGCGGTGGCTGGCGGGGCAGGGCGACGCGCCCAGCCCGGCGGACTCCGGCGAGCAGTTGTTCCAGAGCTACGGCTGCAGCGGCTGCCACAAGCCCGGCGACGCCACACTGGCACCGGAGCTGGCGGGCATTTTCGGCACCCCCGTGCCCCTCGCCAGCGGCGAGACCGTGGTTGCGGACGAGGCCTATATCCGCGACTCCATTTTGCAGCCGCAGAAACAACTGGTAGCCGGCTACCAGCCAATCATGCCCAGCTACTCCGGGCAGATTTCCGAAGAGGAAATCCTGCAGATCATCTCCTACATCCAGTCACTGACACCCGGCGATCAAAATGACTAGCGTTGTTTACAGTGAAAGCGAAGACCGTCACGCGACGCCTCGGGACTACCTGAGCGGCGGCTGGAGTATCCGCTCGTGGTTGCTCACCGTCGACCACAAGCGCATCGCCTGGCTGTACGCGGTGTCCATCACCGGCTTTTTCTTTTTCGGCAGCGCCGCGGCCCTGCTGATCCGCCTGGAGCTGATCACCCCGGCGGGCGACCTGCTCAGCGCGGAGAGCTACAACAAGCTTTTTTCCCTGCACGGTATCGTGATGGTGTGGTTTTTCCTGATTCCCTCGATACCCGCCACCCTGGGCAATTTCCTGCTGCCGATGATGATCGGCGCGCGGGATATGGCGTTTCCCAAACTGAATTTATTGTCCTGGTATATCTATACGCTCGGCGGACTGTTTACGCTCGCGGCGGTGATCGCCGGCGGCGTGGATACCGGCTGGACCTTTTACACCCCATATTCCACCCTGTTTTCCAACTCCGCGGTGCTGGCCGCGGCCACCGGGGTTTTTATCGTCGGCTTTTCCTCGATTCTCACCGGCATCAACTTTATCGTCACCACCCACACCATGCGCGCCCCGGGGCTCAGCTGGTTGCGCCTGCCGCTGTTTGTGTGGGCCAACTATGCCACCGGCCTGGTTATGGTGCTGGCCACCCCGGTGCTGGCGATCACCCTGGTGTTGATCGCGCTGGAACGCGCCCTGGGTATCGGTATTTTCGATCCGGCGCTGGGCGGCGACCCGCTGCTGTTCCAGCATCTGTTCTGGTTCTACTCCCATCCGGCGGTTTACATAATGATCCTGCCGGCGATGGGCGTGGTGTCGGAAATCATCCCCTGCTTCTCGCGCAATCCGGTATTCGGCTATATGGGCATGGTGCTGTCGATAATGGCGATCGCACTGTTCAGTTTTGTGGTCTGGGGCCACCATATGTTCGTGTCCGGGCAGAGCATGTACGCGGGGATTTTGTTTTCGTTTTTTACTTTCCTGGTAGCGGTGCCCTCGGCGATCAAAACCCTGAACTGGACCGCGACCCTGTTTCGCGGCCAGATCAGTTTTTCTGTACCGATGATCTATGCGCTGTCTTTTCTCGAACTGTTTACCGTCGGCGGACTGACCGGGGTTTTCCTCGCCGCCCTGGCGTTGGACGTGCACCTGCACGATACCTATTTCATCACCGCGCACTTTCACTACATCATGGTGGGCGGCGCGGTGACCGGCTATATGGGCGGGCTGCATTTCTGGTGGCCCAAACTCACCGGACGCATGTACTCCAGGCCCTGGGCCACGGTGGCCGCGCTGGCACTGCTGATCGGGCTCAACCTCACTTTCTATCCGCAGTTCCTGCTCGGTTATGCGGGCATGCCGCGACGCTACCACTCCTACCCGGAAGAGTTCGAGATATTGCAAGTGCTGTCCAGCCTGGGAGCCGGGGTGCTGGCGCTGGGCTACCTGCTGCCGCTGATCTATCTGTCCTGGTCCCTGCGCCACGGCGAAAAATCCGGACCCAATCCGTGGGACGCAACAGGGCTGGAGTGGCAGACCCCGTCGCCGCCGCCGGTGCACAATTTCGCGGAAACCCCCGTGGTTACCGAGGAACCTTATGCCTACAAGTAGCGGACCGGCCGGCACAAGGCCGGAGGGCGAAACGCCGCCGGAAACCCAGTTCGACGATATGGACCAGCAGCGCCATGCCGGGCTGCTGGGCATGTGGGTGTTCCTGCTCACCGAGCTGCTGCTGTTCGGCGGGCTCTTTGCCGCCTTCGCGGTTCTGCGCCTGCAATACGCGAACGTTTTTGCGGAAGCGGCGCAGCACCTGGATTTGAAACTGGCCGCGATCAATACCGCGCTGCTGTTGAGCAGCGGCCTCACCATGATGCTGGCCGAGCTGGCGGCCGGCGCGCGGCTGCGAAAAGTCGCGGTGTATTGGCTGCTAGCCACCATCCTCTTCGGCCTGGCGTTCCTGGCGATCAAGGGCTTCGAGTGGTACAGCGAATTCCGCCATCAACTGATGCCGGTGCTGGGTCTGCCGTTCCGCTATTCCAGTGAGCTGCCGGCGGCTCCCGGCGAGCAACCGGTGGCGGCGATTGCCGAGCTGTTTTTCAATTTGTATTTCATCGCCACCGGCCTGCACGCGGTGCATATGCTGGTGGGCATCGCGATATTGGCGGTGATGCTGGCGCTGGTACGGCGCTGGCGCAGACCGGACCGCCTGGACCGCCAACTGCATATCGCCGGCCTCTACTGGGCCTTTATCGATGTGGTGTGGATTTTTATTTTTACCCTGTTTTATTTGCTGGGAGACTGAATTGAACTATCGCCCCGCCGTATTCACCTGGCTGGCACTGCTCATCCTGCTCGGGATCAGCCTGCTGGCGACCGCAATGGCTTCCACAGCCTTGCGTTACACGGTGCACTTTCTCTGTGCCATCGCCATGGCCGCGCTGGTAATGGTGGTATTTATGCAACTGCGGGCCACCAGCGGACTGCTGCGGTTGTTCGCATTGGGCGGATTGCTGTGGATTGCATTGCTGTTAATGCTCACCCTGGCGGATGTGCTGACGCGCTAAATGGTATTGGACCTGAATGGCACTGAATTAAGCCCCGAGCTGCTCCCGACCCCTGAGGATTGCGCTGTAGGAGCCTGCTTGCAGGCGAACATTCCCGGTGCCCTGCCGCGGCCTCAATTCGCCTGCAAGCAGGCTCGTACAGGGAGATTCCGCTTAACTTAGTGCCATTCATATTGGACCTCGTCACAAAAGAAGCCTCAACTGTAATAGCGACGGGTTACTGAATGGCGGTGTTCGATGAGAAAAGTCCCGGCAGATCACTCCGCTGGGGCTTTGTTGGTTTTTAAGTGATGCGAATTGAAAGGCCTTACTTCGATGTCAATCCCGACGAATACTGTACAGGAAAAAGGCAATACCTTTCCAGGAATTCCTCTTGCCTTCCGGCTGTGCCCTACGCAGGACCAATGCCCGGCAGGCACACAAAGTAATCGCTGAGGGCGCTCGAAAAGTATGGCTTTAACGGTGCGCCTTCAGCGATCGTTTAATCGTCAGCCCACCCGGTGGAGAGCACAAATCTTGTTGCCGGACGGGTCGCGCAGGTAAGCCAGGTAAAGCTTGCCCATAGCGGCTTCGCGCACACCGGGGGGATCTTCGCACTCGGTACCGCCATTGGCCAGCCCCGCTGCGTGCCAGGCATCGGCCATCTCGGAACTCTCTGCCGCGAAGCCGATGGTGCTGCCGTTGCCGTGGCATGCCGGTTCGTTATTGATGGGTTTGGTGATTGCAAAGACGCCGTTTTTGGTGAAGTAGAAGCAGCGGCCCTTCTCATCGATAACGCCCGGCTCGTGGCCCAGGGCTCCCAGAATGGCATCGTAGAATCTTTTGGATTCCTCGACGTCATTGGCGCCGATCATTATATGGCTGAACATTCTTTCTCTCCTCATTTAAAGAGCTGGCTATAAATAGGGTTAACGTGAAATTTTGACGCTTGGCGCGGCGGTTTCTATGGGGCAATATCTTGTTCTGGTCACCAGTTGACCGCGGTTCCGAGAACAGAGCGCGGTTCTGGGGGACAGTATACAATTTCTAAACTCCAGCTGCGTATTACGGAATTTCGGCACCCAAACAAAAGGCATCTTACGCCACCCCGCTTGAGAAACACTCGTTTCTCCGTAAAAATACTGGCTATTCATCCAACTGTATGGATAGCCAGATATGGGACTTCCGCGCAAAACCCTGGTATCCCTGGATGCCACCCCCTACTACCACTGCGTCTCCCGCTGCGTGCGCCGCGCCTTTCTGTGTGGACGGGACGAGCGTACCGGGCAGTGTTTTGAGCACCGCCGCCAGTGGATCGAGGACCGATTGCTGGAACTGGCCGAGGTGTTCGCGCTGGATGTTTGTGCCTATGCGGTGATGAGTAATCACTATCATGTTGTGTTACACGTCAACGAGACACAAGCGGCTGGTTGGGAACTGCGCGAGGTGGTGGAGCGCTGGCACCAGTTGTGCAAGGGCT
>NZ_JBOFOC010000123.1:0-10856 GCF_051659245.1 Microbulbifer sp. | reverse complement strand
CTTACGATATCGTGAAGACCGGTTAGTGACCGTAGGGTGCGCCGTGCGCACCAAGGAGCGCTGGCCCCCACATCAACCCTGAATGGTGCGCACGGCGCACCCTACGGCAGGAACCGGTGCGGAAATTACTTTGCGGTTTACGTATAGATGACCCGAAGAGCTACACACTCCGGCACAGCACACAAACCTGATCCCCATAGTAATTGTCAGAGTAGTTGCACTCAACAGAGCCCGACTGCCCGGTCGCTTTTATAGCCGTGGATTTATTGACGATAGCTATGACGGCTTTCATTGTCCCCTCCTATTATCGTGAACACAGGCAGGGTAGCGGGGGCCGGCTTTCAGGTTAAATGGATTTTGTCACTGCAGATGATAGTCAAGGCCTATGAGTTGGTGTTCGAGGGGCGGCGGGGCCTGGCTGGCGATCAGTGAAGCAAGGCTTTCAGACCGCTTGGTGCGGCCCTGTATCTCTCTCAACCTTCAGCTTTAACCCAAGCCCGTGGATGACCTTGGTGAAGCTGGACAGTTTGGGGTTGCCGCTTGCCGAGAGCATTTTGTACATACTTTCGCGGCCCAGGTGAGAACGATTGGCCAAGCCAGTAATACCGTCTTCCTGCGCTTCGGCGATGTTGCGCAGGGCCGTCAGGATAACAGCCGGGTCACCATCTTCCAGCGCTTCACTCAGGTATTCCGCCGCCACCTCGGGATCACGCAGGTACTCGTTGTGGGTCACTCTGACGTTACGTGCCATAAGGATTCCTCCGCCTATGATCTTGCCAGTCGGCATAGGGGCTTTTCCCCTGCTCGTCGGTGTACTCGTTAATCGTGTTGTTCATTTCCGGCATCCCCTACATTGTATCCTGTGAGATACAGACTGCTATCAAACTCTTTTCCTCTTCGGCCCGCTCGTTATCCAGAGCCTCGAACAGGGCGTCGGGGGTCGAGGGCTCCCCCGCCCCCTCTGCGCCTGCCTCCGCCTTCAACCTGACCGGGTGGATGCGGGTGTAGACGTCCCGCAGCTTGCGGAGCGAGACATGGGTGTAGATCTGGGTGGTGGAGATGTCGGCGTGGCCGAGCATGGCCTGGATGAAGCGCAGGTCGACGCCGTTTTCCAGCATCTGGATGGCCATGGTGTGCTGGAACAGGTGGCAGGCGCCGGGCTTGTCGATACCGCAACGGTCCAGCAGGTCGCGGGTCAGTTGGGAGGGGCGGGGTGAAGGGGGCGCCGTGGTCGTTGAGGAACAGCTGGCCGCTGCCCGGGGGCACCACCGACATCACCCCCCGCCAGCAACCGCATGCGCCGGGCCGGGTTGATAATCTAGCTCAGGCGCATGTGCGCACATTCTCATCGCCGTAGCGGTTGGCATCCGCCTCCAGGTTCAGACTTGGTCCCAAATTCAGGCCAGCGCCCAAACCACCGGCCAAGCCATTGGCGTGGCGCCCGCCATTTTATGGTTCTTGGAAATATAAAACGCGAATTTCAGCGCTTAAAATGTCAAATGCAAGATGCCCCCTCGCATGTGAGTATGCAATGGGTATACTGTCCTCGGAACTCTCGGAATTCAGCGGATCGCCGATATCCTGCAGGTGAGCCAGGATGAGCTGGCGGGGCGCAAGGAACCGAGCGAGCCCAAGATCCATAACCCCGAGCTCTACAGCCTCTACCAGCAAGTAGATCACCTCTCCGACGAGGAACAGCGGGCCCTGATCCTGGTGATGACAGCCTTGTGAAGAAGTCGCAGATGAGTAAAGTCATCGACAATAGGCGCGCCTGAGCGCCGGGGAGAGGCTGAGGGGTGCAATATAATTTCGAGTGGGACCCGGCCAAGGCCCGCAGCAACCTGCGCAAGCACAGCGTCAGCTTCGAGCTGGCGAGCGAGGTGTTCCGGGACTCCAGACAGCATTACCTGGTGGTGGTGCACACCTACCGTCAGCAACAAGCGGAGGATACGGTGGTGATCCGGCTGGTCTCCGCCAGGCCAGCCACCAGACACGAGATTACGCAGTATCAGAACGGGTGAACAGCATGCGTGACGAGTACGATTTTTCCAAAGGTGAGCGCGGCAAGTTCTACGATGCCGGCGCCAAGGTGCATCTGCCTCTATACCTCGATGCCGAGGTGCTGGATTACTTCTCGGCCAGAGCCAAGGCCAAGGGGGTTGAACTCAATGTCCTGGTCAATGATCTGCTCAAGAAGGACATTGCGCTGATTGAAGGGGTTAAATAACAAAGCCCCGGAAAATCGCTCTGCCGGGGCTTTGATGACTTTCGAGGTTGCGGATCAAACGACTCCGACCCTAATACCGCTACCCTAAGGACTGACCCTCGTCCCCTTAGCCGCCGTTTATTTAAATGATTTTTTTCACTGCCGATGATAGCGGGGAGTTATAACTAAAAGCTGTAACTCAGGCGTAGATTCCCGGTATTCTCACCACCGTAGCTGTTGGCATCCGTCTCCAGGTTCAGGCTGTCTCCCAGATTGACACCCAGGCCGACACCACCACCCAGCCCACTCGCATAGCGCCCACCGACTGCGCCCCCTTTGAACAGCAGATAGACAGTGCCAGCGGTCCTGTAAGTGGCAAAGACACCGCCGAAGCCACCGATATTGTCATTGGTATACTCCCCGTGCACACCCCACCCACTGGTGCCCTGGTAGCCTAGGTTGATGCCAGGGCCGCTGGCGGAAGGCGTGGAATCGATACCACCGGCGTGGATTCCAGCATAGAAGCCATCCGGCTTGGCCACAGACAGCGCGGGCAGGAACATGGTTGCCATTGCGCAGGCGGTTAGAGTTTTGTACTTCATTTACTGCTCCGGATTTTATTGTTCTTGAGAATATGAAACGCGAATTTTAGTGCCTAGAATGTCAAACACATGCCTGACTCTCACCCGTGATGCGGCCCCTGGGCAGAACCACATGGGATATTCGAGCCATTTAAATCGGGATCAGTCCCGGTCCGGCATCTTTGTACCCTTAGGTTCTCATCAATAGAGATAAACGGCACCAGAATTCTTACAGCCGTTATCGTCCTGTTTCTCTTCACCGCCGACCCCGAGGCCGCAACTACTTTCGCCAGGAGCACCCACGGCCAGGGTGTTGCCATCAGCGGAAATAGATACTCCTATTCCAAACAGGTCATAGGATTCCGGGTTGGATGCCTTAACGTAAACAGGAAGCTCATTATTTCGATAAACATCGACCGCCCCAGAGTAGCGAGACTCAGAATTATGTTCACTACCAATCCCAGTGCCACTGCCATGTGCTTCATCCCGACTAACCACCAAAACGCTTCCATCGGCCGATAGCGCCAGCGCAGG
This sequence comes from Microbulbifer sp., assembly GCF_051659245.1. NCBI lineage: Bacteria > Pseudomonadati > Pseudomonadota > Gammaproteobacteria > Cellvibrionales > Microbulbiferaceae > Microbulbifer > Microbulbifer sp. The sequence continues at coordinate 7,535 of NZ_JBOFOC010000123.1, read as the reverse complement.
ACTAATGCTGCTGCCTGGAGCACTAATGTATTGGTAATTCTCCGGCTTTGGCCACATGCGGGCTCCGGTATCGTCCTTGTCGGCTTTATAAACAAAAACACCGCTTGAAAATTCGCCAAGCTCGTCTTCAGCGCGAACCACTCCAATGGCCAATGTTCCTCCGTCAGCAGATAGCACAACAGGGCTGCCATATATGCCCCAGGGCTCAACACCTGCATATTTTTTCACTTGCCCCCAGGAGCCTTCCTCTCCGCCATGTAAAAAAATGTACACTGTACCAACGCCAAGGATTTCATCACTCACGGATTTGTACGGTGCACCGACAACAACTGTTTTGCCATCAGAGGACACAGAAAGTGAGGTTCCGAAGCGATCCCCTGTTTCACTATCATCAGCGGTAAGTATTGTCTCAAGCTCGTTCAGACGATCATACACTACTGCATACCCGTCTCCCGGTACGCCTTCTGGAAGAAGCGGCGTAGGGGCTCCAGCCGCGAGAACCATACCGTCGGCCGATAAGGACAAGGCTGTACCCAGCCGTGCGTAAGCTGTAGGGGTCGCAGACACAAATTTGCCGTCCGGCTGCCATCCATTCTCGCTGCGCACATAGAAATAAACTGCCCCCGTCTCCTCTTGATCGGGAGTGTAGCTTTCTAGTGGTGCACCTATTGCCATGGTGTTTCCGTCTGCAGAAATCACTACGGAGCTACCGAACCGAGCCTCTCTCGTAGGAAACGATGCCCAAAACTGCTCGGTTTGGACCCAACCACCTTCGCGCTTCTCATACAAGTAGACAGTCCCGGCGCCAGCAACGCTATTACCCGACTCATCCACAAAACTGGTATTAGCAGCGCTCACTGCCAGCGTCTCGCCATCAGGTGAGAGCGTAATGACTGAACCAAACCAATTTCCTGCCTTCATAACTGGCGCCTTGAAGTAACCAACCAAGCGCGCGTTATCGATATTCGATATCGGCAACGCATCAGAGATGGAAACATCTTCGCCATCTTTCACCGCTACAAGTTGATAGCGTGCACTGGACCACTGCGTAAAGTGAAGAGACTCCAGCTCCACAGGTACACTGGTTGCGCTCCCGGAGATGTCATCCACAACAGAGATGAAGCCTGAAGACCCATCCGGATTAACCTCAAGGCGGAAGCTGTCTGGATTGGATTCTGTGTTCCATGTGAACTTGAGCGTTTTGGGGTTGGCCAGATCGCCTCCCGGGGTTATTTGGGCGCTAGTAAAAGCATAGGAAACCCGCGGCTCCCCACCGGAGCTACTGCTCGAACTGCTGCTACCGGAAGAATTATCACCACCGCCCCCGCCTCCACAAGCAGAAAGGCCGAATGCGATCGTCAGCGCTAATATAGCTTTGCAAAGTGTCTGCGCAAGAATCACCGCCATACGGCTGATTGAACATCTCATAGCACTCAAGCCCTTCTTTGGTTGTTTGTTGCCTAGGTGAAGATATCTATCGTCGTTAGCTGCGTGCTGACTGAGAAAATAAGCAACCGAATCTGTCTCACTATTGCCCCCATCGATTCCAATTAACCTTTCATCCTGAACTTGTTCTTGATGCATCATGCAACGCCATCTCGGCAGCATCGAACGGAAGGCCGGGAAGTTACATCAGGTTGCGGAGAAAAGTGAAGCGTTCTGTGATCACACTACATCACACCACTGCCTTTCCTGCACAACCTGACTATTGATGCAGCCCGGCAGGGCGACATTGAACGATATATGAGCGAATTCACATCACCATCGGCGCGGGCTCGCACGAAGAAAGATAAATTGGGATCAGAAGATCTGGCGCTCAATTTCCGAGCGCCAGCACCCTCGCCACATCCACCATCCGATTAGCAAACCCCCACTCATTATCAAACCAGATCAAAACCTTGACCAAGTGGCCACCGGCCACCCGTGTCTGACTGGCATCGACAATACCGGAGCGGGAATCGTGGTTAAAATCACAGGAGGCGAGGGGTTCTTCGGTGTAGCCGAGGATTCCGGAAAACTGGTTTTCCGCGGCGGATTTGAGCAGGGCGTTGACTTGGCCCTGGGTGACGGGTTTGCGCAGTTGCGCGGAGAGATCGATGGCGGAGACATTGACGGTGGGGACGCGCATGGCCTGGGCTTCGAATTTTCCGGCCAGGTGCGGGAGTATGCGTTCGATGCCGCGGGCGAGGCCTGTGTCCACCGGGATAATCGAGGTGACTGCGGAGCGGGTCTTTCTTAAATCCGTGTGATGGTAGGCGTCGTTTACCGGCTGGTCGTTCATCGCCGAGTGGATGGTGGTGATTACGCCGGCTTCTATGCCGAAGGCTTCGTCCAGGGCGGAGATTACCGGTACGCTGCAGTTGGTGGTGCAGGAGGCGGCGGAAATGATTTTTTCATCGCCGGTGAGTGTATTGTCGTTGACGCCGTAGACAATGGTGGCGTCCACGTCTCGGCTGGCGGGCTGGGAGAAGAGTACTTTTTTTGCGCCGGCTTTCAAGTGCAGTTCGGCGCGTTCGCGCTCGCTGAAGCTGCCGGTGCATTCGAGCACTATGTCCACCTGTTGGGCGGACCAGTCGAGATCCTCCAGGTGTTCGCGGTGGGTTACGGCGATGGGGTCGCCGTTGATGACGAGTATGCCCTCTCCCCCGGCCCCTCTCCCAGAGGGAGAGGGGAGAGTGGAAACCTCACCGCTGAAACGGCCGTGCACGGAGTCGTATTTGGTGAGGTGGGCGATGGTGGCGCAGTCGGCCAGTTCGTTGATGGCAACGATCTGCAGGCGGTCGCGGCTGCCGGATTCGTAGAGGGCGCGAAGTACGCAGCGGCCGATGCGGCCGTAGCCGTTGATGGCGAGTCTTACTGGCATTCAGGCCCTCTCCCGCGCCCCCTCTCCCCCGGCCCCTCTCCCGCAAGCGGGAGAGGGGAGCTCTTTGAATTAACCCAGCAGTTTTTCCACTGTGGCGACAACATTTTCCGCGGTGAAGCCGAAGTACTCCATCAGCGCGCCACCGGGGGCGGATTCGCCGAAAGTCTTCATGCCGACGATGGCGCCGTCGAAGCCGACGAATTTGTACCAGTAATCGCCGTGCCCGGCTTCCACTGCGACGCGGGTGCGCACCGCAGACGGCAGTACGGATTCGCGGTAGGCTTCTTCCTGCTCCATAAAGGCTTCGGCGCAGGGCATGGAGACCACGCGGATTTTACGCCCGGAGAGTTCCTCCTTGGCGGCGATGGCCAGTTCCACTTCGGAGCCGGTGGCGATGATGATCGCTTCCGGCGCGCCTTCGCAGTCCGCCAGCACATAGCCGCCGCGTTCGATCTGTTTGACCTGCGCTTCGTCGCGCCCCTGGGGCGACAGGCCCTGGCGGCTGAATATCAGTGCGCTGGGGCCGTCCGTGCGGCTCACGGCCATTTTCCAGCTGACCGCGGATTCGGTGGCATCGCAGGGGCGCCAGGTGTGCAGGTTGGGGGTCGCGCGCAGGGCGGTGAGCTGCTCCACCGGCTGGTGGGTGGGGCCGTCCTCGCCGAGGCCGATGGAGTCGTGGGTGTAGACAAAAATCACCCGCTGCTTCATCAGCGCGGCCATACGCACGGCATTGCGCGCGTACTCCATAAACATCAGGAAGGTGGCGCCGTAGGGCACGAAACCGCCGTGCAGGGCGATGCCGTTCATAATCGCGCTCATGCCGAATTCGCGCACGCCGTAGTAGACGTAGTTGCCGGAGGCGTCGTCGGCACTGATGCCCTTGGAACCGGACCAGATGGTGAGGTTGGAGCCGGCCAGGTCGGCCGAACCGCCGAGGAATTCCGGCAACAGCGGGCCGTAGGCGTTTAGCGTGTTCTGGCTGGCCTTGCGCGAGGCGATCTTCTCGGCTTTTTCCTGGCACTCGCGGATGTACTGGTCGGCCTTGACCGGAAAATCCGCCGGCAGCTCGCCGCTGGAGCGGCGCTCGAACTCCGCCGCGAGTTCGGGGAACTCTTCCTGGTAGTCGGCGAAAATATCTTTCCACTCCTCTTCCTGCGCCAGGCCCTTGCCGCGCGCATCCCAGCCCGCGCGGATCTCCTCGGGGATTTCGAAGGGGGCGTGTTGCCAGTTGATGGTCTCGCGCACCAGGGCGATTTCGTCGTCGCCCAGGGGCGCGCCGTGGCACTCCTCGCGGCCCTGCTTGTTGGGGGAACCGAAGCCGATCACGGTCTTGCAGCAAATAAGGGTGGGCCTGCCGGTCTCCGCGCGGGCGTCCTCGATCGCGGTCTTGATCGCCGCGGAATCGTGGCCGTCCACCCCCGGGATCACATGCCAGCCGTAGGCTTCGAAACGCTTCGGGGTGTCGTCGGTAAACCAGCCCCGCACTTCGCCGTCGATGGAGATGCCGTTGTCGTCGTAGAAAGCGATCAGCTTGCCCAGCCCCAGGGTACCGGCCAGGGAGCAGGCCTCGTGGGAAATACCCTCCATCAGGCAGCCGTCGCCCAGAAAGGCGTAGGTGTGGTGGTCCACCAGCTCATAGCCGGGGCGGTTGAACTGCGCCGCCAGCACTTTCTCCGCCAGCGCCATGCCCACCGCGTTGGTGACGCCCTGGCCCAGCGGGCCGGTGGTGGTCTCCACCCCGGGGGCGTAACCGTACTCCGGGTGGCCCGGGGTCTTGGAGTGCAGCTGGCGGAAATTCTTCAGCTCCTCCATCGGCAGGTCGTACCCGGACAGGTGCAGCAGGGAGTAGAGCAGCATGGAGCCGTGGCCGTTGGAGAGCACGAAGCGGTCGCGATCGGCCCAATGCGGGTTGGCCGGGTTGTGTTTCAGGTAGTCGTTCCACAGGACTTCGGCAATATCCGCCATCCCCATGGGCGCGCCGGGGTGGCCACTCTTGGCTTTCTGGACGGCATCCATGGACAGGGCGCGAACGGCGTTGGCCAGCTCGGTGCGGGACGGGGTGCGGGAAGGCATAGGACTCAACTCTCTGGGGTCGGTGTGGGGCCGGATTTGTCGCGGCGACAAAAATGAGGGCGTATTTTCCCGTAATCGCCCCGCCGGCGCAAAGGCTGTCTGGCCGGTCCAGCCCGCCAATCTGTCGCAAATATACCTATATCAAAAAATTTTGATATAGATTGCAGGCGCTGCTAGACTGCTCGCCATGCCTCAATCCCAGCACTCCGACAGCGACGCCATCCCCCGACTGGCGGCCCGCCTCAAGGCGGCCGGCGACCCGCTGCGCCTGGAGATACTGCGCCTGCTGAGCCAGGACTCCTACAGCGTGCTGGAGCTGTGCCGCATCTTCGACCTGCGCCAGCCGGCGCTCAGCCACCACCTGAAGGTGCTGGCCCAGGCGGGCCTGGTCAACAACCGGCGCGAGGGCAACAACCTCTTCTACCGCCGCGCCGGCGACAGCGAAACCTTGCAGCAGCTGTTCTCCGGCCTGGACCGGCTGCCGCTGTCCGCGGAGCGGGCCGAGGCGGTGGAAGCGGTGGCGCAGGAGCGGGCCGAGGCATCGCGGCGCTTCTTCGCCGACTACGGCAACCGCTTTCGCGAGCAGCAGGAGCTGATCGCCGGCTACGAGGTCTACGGCCCGCAGGTGGCGCAGCTGCTGAAACCCGGCGCCACAGCACTGGAGGTGGGGCCCGGGGAGGGGGAGTTCCTCGCGGAACTGGCCGGGCGCTACCAGAGGGTCACCGCCCTGGACCTGTCCCCCACCATGCTGGAGCGGGCACAGCAGTTCGCCGCCGGGCGGCGGCTGGACAACATCGAATTTATCTGCGGCGACACCCGCGAGGCATCGGCGCGGCCGCGGAGTGCGGACAGCGTCGTGGTAAATATGGTGCTGCACCACACGCCGGAACCGGCGCAGATCTTCCGGGACCTGCAGGCGGCGCTGAAGAGCGGCGGCCAGCTGCTGGTGGCCGAACTGCAGGACCATCGGCAGGACTGGGCCCGCGAGGCCTGCGGAGACCTGTGGCTGGGCTTTGCCCCGGAGCAGTTGCAGGGGTGGGCGGAAGACGCCGGCCTGAAGAGCGGCCGCAGCGTGTACAGCGCGCTGCGCAACGGTTTCCAGATTCAAATACGCGAATTTATCAAGCCCTGATGGTGGATGCGCCCGGCGTGGATGCGCTAACGCTTACCCACCCTACAGATGCGCGATAAGCCCGACGTAGGGTGGATAAGCGTTAGCGCATCCACCAAAAGACGTTGAAACAGAGATTTTTATTTTTGCCGCAGGCAAAAAACAAGGAGACTGCCACATGAGTGAATACAGACTGTTTACCTCGGAGTCCGTATCGGAAGGACACCCGGACAAGATCGCCGACCAGATTTCCGACGCATTACTGGACGCCTTGCTGGCCCGCGACAAACAGGCCCGGGTGGCCTGCGAGACCGTGGTGAAAACCGGCATCGCGATTATCGCCGGCGAAATCTCCACCACCGCCTGGGCGGACCTGGAGGAACTGGTGCGCAAGGTGATCTGCGATATCGGCTACACCTCCTCCGACGTGGGCTTCGATGGCGAGACCTGCGGCGTGCTCAACGTGATCGGCAAGCAGTCCCTGGATATCGCCCAGGGCGTGGACCGCTCCAAGCCGGAAGACCAGGGCGCCGGCGACCAGGGCCTGATGTTCGGCTTTGCCACCGACGAGACCTCCACCTTTATGCCCGCCCCCATCTACTACGCGCACCGGCTGGTGGAGCGCCAGGCGGAAGCGCGCAAATCCGGCCTGCTGCCCTGGCTCCGCCCGGATGCCAAGAGCCAGATCACTTTCCGCTACGACGAGCAGGGCAGACCCTGCGCCATCGACGCGGTGGTGCTCTCCACCCAGCACAATCCGGAGGTGAGCCAGGCGGACCTGCGCGAGGCGGTGATGGAGCTGATCGTGCACCACACGCTGCCGGCGGAATGGCTGCACGCGGACACCAAATACCATATCAACCCCACCGGCAACTTCGTGATCGGCGGACCCGTGGGCGACTGCGGCCTCACCGGACGCAAGATCATCGTCGACACCTACGGCGGCATGGCCCGCCACGGCGGCGGCGCCTTCTCCGGCAAGGACCCCTCCAAGGTGGACCGCTCCGCGGCCTACGCCGGCCGCTACGTGGCCAAGAATATCGTCGCCGCCGGACTGGCCAGCCGCTGTGAAATCCAGGTCTCCTACGCCATCGGCGTGGCCGAGCCCACCTCGGTGTCCATCAACACCTTCGGCACCGGCAGGGTGAGCGAGGACAAACTGATCGAACTGGTGCGCGAGCACTTCGACCTGCGCCCCTATGCGATTTCCAAAGCACTGGACCTGTTGCACCCGATGTACCAATTGACCGCCGCCTACGGCCACTTCGGCCGCGAGCCCTTCACCCACACCTACAACTGGACGGACGCCAACGGCGAGGCGCGCAGCGAAACCTTTACCGCGTTTCCGTGGGAGAAGACCGACAAGGCGGAGACGCTGCGCGCGCAGGCGGGGATTTAACGGGACCCGGGACTCGCACGATTGTGCTGTAGGAGCGGGCCATGCCCGCGATCAGGCTGTGTTGTTGGCACTTTGGATCGCGGGCATGG
>NZ_JBOFOC010000122.1:0-11611 GCF_051659245.1 Microbulbifer sp. | reverse complement strand
GACTCGGGACTCGGGACTCGGGACTCGGGACTCGGGACTCGGGACTCGGGACTCGGGACTCGGGACTCGGGACTCGGGACTCGGGACTCGGGACTCGGGACTCGGGACTCGGGACTCGGGACTCTCAGTAGGGTGCGCCGTGCGCACCGCCCGGTCAATGGTGCGCACGGCGCACCCTACGGAGCTTGCTTCACTTGGCTGCCATTGCCTCCGCTGGCAGCCAGCGCCAGGGAACGGGTATCAGCCGAGGCACCCGCCGCTGGTATTCGCGGTAACTGTCGCCAAAACTCCGCTCCAGCTCCCGCTCCTCCAGAGTCATCCCCACCCAGATATACCCGGTCATGCCCAGGGCAAACAGGAAGTGCGCCAGGGTCATCACCGGTGCCAGCCAGAAGGCGAGCAGAAAACCCAGGCACATGGGATGCCGCACCAGCCGGTAGAGGCCGGGGGTGCGGAATTCCGCCGGCGGCGCCTCCCGGTTGCGCAGCTGGTCATAGGCCTGGCGCAGGCCGAGGAATTCGAAGTGATCCTGCAGCAAAGTGCTACACAATACCAGCAGCCAGCCCAGCCAGCCCAGGCCCACCAGCAGCGGCGCCCACGGGGTCCCGCGCAGATCCCACAATACATCCCCCAGCGGCCGCCACTGCCACATCAGCAGCAACAGGGCCGCACTGGAAAACAGCAGGTAAGTGCTGCGCTCCAGGGGCGCGGGTACCAAGCCTGCCCACAGCTGCTTGAATCCCCGCCGCGCCATCACACTGTGTTGCAGCGCAAACAGCGCCAACAGCCCCAGATCGATCAACAACGCATACCAGACCGGGGTATAAACACCGGAATTAATGGACTTGGGAGCCAGGGTATTGGTTATAAAACCGACAAGATAGAAAACCGTCAGTACTGACAGCAAATAGCAGATCAATCCGTAGAAAAAAAATATCCGTCTCATAAGCTCCCTCCAAAATGCTCTGTTATCCCTAACTTCCTCACCGGCAAACCCCCAAAACGGCCGGTAACATGGCGCCAGATTAAGCCTCTAGTGACTGTGCGGCAAGTCATATCGTCGCAACAAAACAGCAGTTAAACAGATACGGGGAAATACTAATATAGTACTAGGCTTGCCCATCGGGCAGCGTAAAATCTGTCTTTACTTTGTGGGAGAAAACAAATCCACAGACTGCCGGAGCGATAAGCCAATGGATGGCTGTACCCTGATTCGCGCACCCCTTCTCCACCCCGCGGGACCGGTGGCACTCGCCGAGCGCGATCTGCTGTTCACAGCGGTCCTGGTGATGCTGATCGTGATCGTTCCGGTATTCATCATGACCTTCCTGTTTGCCTGGCGCTATCGCGCCTTCGGAGGCAGGGGGCGCTACACTCCCGATTGGTCCTACTCGGCAAAGATCGACGCGGTTATCTGGCTCGTGCCCGTGGCAATCGTAGCGACCCTGGGCTATCTGCTGTGGAAGGAGACGCACAGGCTCGACCCCTACCGACAACTGGACCCGGGCGCCGAGACGCTCGAAGTGGAGGTTGTCGCCCAGAACTGGAAATGGCTGTTTATCTACCCCGAGCTGGGCATCGCCGCGGTCAACGAACTGGCTTTTCCCAGCGGCCGGCCGCTCAGCCTGAAAATCACCTCCGACACGGTTATGAATTCCTTTTTCATCCCCGCCCTGGGCAGCCAGATTTACGCCATGGCGGGCATGCAGACACGGCTCAACCTGCTCGCCGACAGACCCGGCTGCTTTCGGGGCATGAATATGCAGTACAGCGGAGACGGCTTTCCCGAGCAGCACTTCAAAGCGCTCGCCCTGCCCCGCAAAGACTTCGTCTCCTGGGTTGCCAATGTCAGGAAATCACCCCAAACACTGGACCGGGCCACTTACAGGGCACTTGCCGCTCCCAGTATCGGTCATCCGGTCAGCTATTATTCCGACGTCACACCGAATCTGTTCGACAGCATTATCGCGAAATATACCGGTGGGCACCCGGAGTAAACCATGGAGATGCGGATACTGGGAAGGCTGACCGCAGATGCCCTGCCCTTCTACAGCTGGGTCGCGGTAGGGGGCGCCGTTGTTACAGTGCTCGGCTTCCTGACCGCGGTGGGCGTGATCACCTGGCTCGGCAAATGGCGCTACCTGTGGAATGAGTGGCTGACCAGCCTCGACCACAAGCGCATCGGCATCATGTACGTGGTGGTGGCCCTGGTGATGCTCCTGCGGGGATTTGTGGACGCGATCATGATGCGCGCCCAGCAGGCGTTCGCGTTCAATTCCGACGGCTATCTGCCACCGGAACACTTCGACCAGATCTTCAGCTCTCACGGCACCATCATGATCTTTTTTATGGCGATGCCGTTCCTGACCGGATTGATCAATATCATCGTCCCACAGCAGATCGGCGCCCGCGATGTCGCCTTCCCGTTTATGAATTCCGTCAGCCTGTGGCTGACCGCCGCCGGCGCCAGCCTGGTTTTGGTATCGCTGGTGATCGGGAGGTTTTCCACCGCGGGCTGGAGCGGTTATCCACCCTACTCGGGCGCGGAGTACAACCCGGGTGTGGGCGTCGATTACTGGATATGGGCGATACAGGCCAGCGGCATCGGCACGACTCTCTCCGGTATCAATTTCATCGTCACCATACTCAAACGGCGCGCGCCGGGGATGAAGCTGATGCGCATGCCGCTGTTCTGCTGGACAGCGCTGGCCTCCAGTATCCTGATGGTCTTCGCCTTTCCCGCCCTCACCGTGGCCACCACCACACTGGCGCTGGACCGCATATTCGGCATGCATTTTTTTACCAATGGCGAAGGCGGCAACATGATGAACTACGCCAACCTGTTCTGGATTTGGGGACATCCGGAGGTCTACATCCTGATTCTGCCGGCCTTCGGTATCTATTCCGGGGTTGTCGCCAGCTTTTCCGCCAAGCGCCTGTTCGGTTATACGTCCCTGGTGTACGCCACCATGGCGATAGCCCTGCTGTCCTTTACCGTGTGGCTGCACCATTTCTTTACCATGGGCGCCAGTGCCAACGTCAATGCTTTTTTCGGTATCGCCACCATGGTGATCGCCGTTCCCACCGGGGTGAAGGTCTTCGACTGGCTGATGACCATGTTTCGCGGGCGCATCACTTTTCACCCGTCGATGCTTTGGACCCTCGGCTTTATCGTGACCTTCGTGATCGGCGGTATGACGGGGGTTCTGCTCGCCCTACCGCCAGTGAATTACCTGGTGCACAACTCCACCTTCCTGGTGGCGCACTTCCACAATATGCTGATTCCCGGCGCGCTGTTCGGTTATTTCGCCGGCTATATGTACTGGTTTCCCAAGGCCTTCGGTTTCACCCTGGACGCCCGCTGGGGCAAACGCGCCTTCTGGTGCTGGATCATCGGATTCTACCTGGCCTTTATGCCGCTCTATGTCCTGGGCTTTATGGGCATGGCGCGGCGCACGGAGCACTATGACATCGCCGCGTGGCAGCCCTTACTGATCGTTGCGGCCCTGGGGGCCCTGGTGGTGTTGGGCGGTATTGCCAGCCTTGTAATCCAGCTGGTCGTCAGTATCCGCAACCGGGACAATGCCCGGGACTTGACCGGCGATCCGTGGGATGGGCGCACCCTGGAATGGCTCACCACATCCCCTCCCGCACCCTACAATTTCGCCATCCTGCCGCAGGTGCGGGATATCGACGCTTTCCACGATATGAAACGCCGCGGCATCGCCTATTCCAGGCCGGAGCGGTATGAGGACATACTGCTGCCGAAAAACACCGGCGCCGGTGTACTGCTCGGGGGGCTCGCCTTCACCTTCGGATTCGCCGTCGTCTGGCATATCTGGTGGGCGGCCATCGCTGCACTGATCGCCATCCTCGGCACAGCCGTGGCGCGCAGTTTCCGCGACAGAACCGACTTCCGCCTGCCCGCCAGCGAAGTGAAGGAAATCGAGGACCGGCACTTCAGGGATCTCGCCGAGGGGGGAGCAATATGAGCCTCGCAGGGGAAGACGCCGCTCTGCTGCCGGAAGCCGACGCCTACGCGCAAAGAGCCTTCGGATTCTGGCTCTACCTGATGAGCGATGCGATTATTTTCGCACTTTTGTTTGCCACCTATCTGGTGATGGCGGGCAATACCGCCGGCGGGCCGGCCGGCAGCGACCTGTTCAGCCTGCCCCATACCCTCGGCGAAACCCTGCTGCTGCTCACCAGCAGCCTCACCTTCGGCCTCGCCTCGCTGGCGCTGGATGCCGGCAGGCGACCGCAGCTTCTGGCCTGGCTGGCGGTTACCTTTGTGCTCGGGCTGGGCTTTGTGGCGATGGAAATCCGCGAGTTCCACGGCATGATCATCCAGGGCGCGGGGCCGGACCGCAGCGGATTCCTGTCCGCCTTTTTTACCCTGGTGGGCACCCACGGGCTGCACGTAAGCGCGGGCCTGGTCTTTATCCTGGTGATGGTGGCCCAAGTGGCAGCAAAAGGGCTGAGCCAGCCGGTGAGTTCGCGCCTGCTGCGACTCGGCCTGTTCTGGCATTTCCTGGATATTGTGTGGATCGGTATTTTTTCCGCAGTTTATCTGCCGGGAATTCTGTGATATGGAAAACGCTGAAGCGGCCGCGGGCCGCAAACTGAAATCCTACCTGACCGGTTATGTGCTAGCGCTGGTGCTGACGGCAATCCCCTTCGGAATCGCCGCCACCGGTTTCCTGCCCAGAGGTACAGCCCTTTTCGTAATTGGTACTGCCGCACTCATTCAGGTGTTGGTTCACCTGCGCTGCTTCCTGCAGCTGCACCTGCGCTCCCCTTCGCCAGAGAGGCTCCTGGCCACCGCCTTCGCCGCCGTCCTGATTGTGATTATGATCGGCGGCAGCTTGTGGATCATGTTCAATCTGCATTACCGAATGTGGGTGTAGTTCAATTTGTCCGTCGGGTTGCCGTAATGGCCAGCCAAGCGCCGTTTACATAGCTGATTCAACATGAGTCAGATAATGAGATAGAGAGCAAGTTTTTAATTCATCCGGAGTGTTACCCTCACTTACCTTGTGCACGTCGCTTTGCCATGCCTGAATCGCTGGTATTGGTACGTCAACATAGTCTTGCGCCCCCTCGCAAGACGCTTTGGGCGCCGCCACTGGGAGTAGTTGGAATCAGCTGAGGTGTAACGCTGAGGTGTAACAATGGAGGTTTATCATGCGCAGCCGGGTCGTTTCCTTTGACAATGATGAACTGGTCCTCGTCGACGATGAGGACAAGGTCATCGGCTATCAAAACAAAAAGGCCTGTCACGATGGCGAAGGTCTGCTGCACCGCGCTTTTTCAATATTTCTGTTCAACGCCGCCGGCGAGTTACTGGTTCAACAACGAAGCGCTTCCAAGCGGCTCTGGCCCAAAGTCTGGTCCAACAGCTGCTGCAGTCATCCGCGTCGCGGTGAAAGCATACTGAAAGCGGCGCACCGACGCCTGGATGAAGAGTTATCCGTTAAGGCAGACCTGCGCTTTCTGTACAAATTCCGCTACCAGGCCAGCTACCTGGATCTGGGCTCCGAGCATGAAATTTGCTCCGTTTTCCTGGGCGAGGTGGAAAATGCGAAAGTCCGGCCCAACAGGAATGAAATTCTCGACTGGCGGTTTATCCGGCCTGCGCAACTGGATGCGAAGATCCAGAATCACCCGGAACAATTTACACCGTGGATGAAAATGGAATGGGAACTGGTAAAGAAGGCACTACCTGGCGCAGCGGAAGATAAAGCGGCGGCCCCGCCGGTGCTCAATATCCGGTGATGGGCATTTCAGCTCACCGCCGGATCAGGTCCGGCTTGCAACTGTTTCAGTTATTTTGTAAGTTGGCCCACCCAAAAAGGCGATGGCCCCTTACCATCTTATTTTTTGATGTCAACGGGGCAATTAAAAAAATCTCCGGAATAGAGGCGAACAGACCAGCGGACAGATCGGTACGGAATTTTCCCTGTCGACCGGTAAAATCTGACAAAGCGTCGCGTCCCGCGATTTTTTACCGGCCCCTGGCGCTTCTGCTGCCAGACGAAGCGGTGCGGACTACTATAGTGGCTAGCGGAAGTTGTGTGATATGTACGAGTTACCCCAAATAGCAGATTATCTCTTCTCCTTACTTGTCGCGCAGTCTGGCGCCGAATCCATCGCATGGCTGGAACAGCAAAAAGAAAAACTTCCCGGCAGCAAATCCCCGTCGGCTTTTTACCTGGCTTTCAGCACAGCGTCTCGTTTTTTTGACAAGGCGCCGTTGTCCGTCAATCAACAGGAGATGGCCCGGGCAAACGGCCTGCGTCCCGGATTTTCTCCCTGGCACTGGAACCGCCTGCAGACGGCCCGAACGGCTCTTCTGCTCCTGTATCCCCACAACGATCCGGATAAATGGCTGCCAACACTCGCCAAGCTTTTTGAAACCGCGGACCTGCATGAACAGGAAGCCCTCTATGCCGCGCTGCCAGTGCTGCCCCACCCCGATCGGTTGAAGCTGAGAGCGACGGAAGGGCTGCGAACCAATATCACCTCCGTGTTTGATGCGGTTGCCCTATACAACCCCTACCCCTGTGAATACCTCGACGAGCCGGCCTGGAATCAACTGGTGCTCAAGGCCGTGTTCCTGGAGCGCCCGTTGTTCCGCATTTACCAGTCGCACAAGCGAATCAACATCAACCTGGCGCAAACACTGGTGGACTATGCCCACGAACGCTGGGCCGCCGGCCGGACCGTAACGCCGGAGTTGTGGCGTTTCGTCGGTCCGTTCCTGCGGGAGGAACATTCATCCGACATGCAACGGGTTCTGTCGGAAGGCACACTGCTCGACCGCAAGGCCATGCTACTCGCCTGCAGCACGAGTTCGCTTCCAACAGCCAGGCAATTGTTAGCGGGCTACCCGGAAATTGAAGCCGAAATTGAATCGGGAGAACTGAACTGGGACGGCCTGGGCCGGCAAATTCAAGGCGCCCGCAACTATTAAGCAGAGATAACATCATGACACAGAAGAAGAATTATTTTATCGATCCGCATATCCACGTCACCTCGCGCACGACTGATGATTACCAGGCCATGCGCAACGCGGGTATTGTCGCCATTATCGAACCCGCCTTCTGGCTCGGACAACCCCGTACTCAGGTAGGCGCGTTCCAGGATTACTTCAGCAGCCTGGTGGGCTGGGAACGGTTTCGCGCCAGCCAGTTCGGCATCAGCCACTATTGCGCCATGGGCCTGAATTCCAAGGAGGCCAACAACGAACCCCTGGCGGAACAGGTGATGGAATTGCTGCCCCTGTACGTGGGCAAGGAAAATGTGGTGGCGATTGGTGAGATCGGCTACGACGACCAGACCAAAGCGGAAGATAAATATTTCCGGCTGCAACTGGAACTGGCGAAAACAGTTCAGCTGCCGGTGATGATCCACACCCCCCACCGCGACAAGAAAAAAGGCACCAGTCGCAGCATGGACGTGTGCGAGGAACACGACATCGACCCCGGCCTGGTGGTGATCGACCACAATAACGAGGAAACCGTGGGGGAAGTACTCGACCGGGGATTCTGGGCCGCCTTCACCATTTATCCACACACCAAAATGGGCAGCGAGCGCATGGTGGAAATCGTTCGCCGCTACGGCCCCGAGCGCATCATCGTCGACAGCTCGGCGGACTGGGGCGTGAGCGATCCCCTGTCCGTCCCAAAAACCGCCGCCTTGATGCAAAAGCAGGGTATTCCGGAAGACCATATTCAACTCGTGACCTACCAGAACGCCCTCACGGCCTACGGCCAGAGCGGAAAAATGAAGGAGACCGACTGGCTGGAGAAGGAACCCGTCGACCGGCGCCAGCTGTTCGAAGGCAATTCCGTGCTGCGCGGCCAGATTCCGGAAGTGGGTTATTCATCCTCGGATATCGTGGAGAACTGAGGTGGCGACCGAATCGGCAGCGAAAGAACGAACGGAAGCGGCCACTCCCGCCACGTCCACCCCTTCCACCGCCGTCCGGATTCTTGCCCATCTGCGCCTGATGCGGCCGGCCAATATCGTGACGGCGGTAGCGGATATCCTGGCCGGGTTCGCCATTTGCGGCGGCGCCGCCGGCCTGATTGCGCTGGGGGCGGAAGCCACCACGTCCCCGCTGTTCAGCTCACTGTTTTGGCTCTGCCTGTCCACTATCGGCTTGTACGGTGGTGGCATTGTCTTCAATGACGTCTTCGATGCCGACCTGGATCGGCAGGAACGACCGGAGCGGGCCATTCCCTGTGGGCAGGCATCAGTCGCCAGCGCCGCTACCCTGGCAAGTATCCTGTTGGCTGTTGGTATCGGCGCCGCGTTCATGGTCTCGCTGCTCAGCGGGGCTATCGCCGTCATCGTGGCCTCTCTGGCTGTTATGTATGATGTCCTGGGCAAGCACCGCAGCTTGTTCGGACCGATCAACATGGGCCTGTGCCGGGGTGGCAATCTGCTGCTGGGCGCCAGCGCCGTGCCGTCGTCACTGGCGGACGTCTGGCCGTTGGGCCTGGTTCCCGTGGTTTATATCGCGGCGGTTACCACTGTCAGCCGGGGCGAAGTACACGGCGGCAACCGAAACGCCCTGTCCGGAGGCGCCCTACTGTACCTGGTGGTACTGGCCACGCTCGTTACGCTCGCCGCGATGGTACCGACCGGCGGGCACGCCGCGCCGTTTGCCCTGCTGCTGGCCTGGCTGATAATCCCTCCCCTGGCCAGGGCCTGGAAAACTCTGGAGCCACGTCTGGTGGGCAAAGCAGTGAAGGCGGGGGTGCTTTCGCTGATCGTACTCAATTCAACCCTGGCCAGTATTTTCGCGGGTTGGCAATATGGAATCGCGGTCCTGGCCCTGCTTCCCCTCTCACTTTGGTTAGCCAGGACCTTCGCAGTCACCTAGTGTCCTGTCTCATACTAAATGGTGATTTCAGAGCCCCCCAAATTGTTCACAGTTAGGCGCAGCTCGCAGGGAATGGTCATTCCATTTTGTTGATACCTGTAACAACCGATGTAATACATGAAAAAGCCGATAGAACAATGTTTTTCCGTCCCTTTTCGCTACCAGGTGCACTTTACCGAGAAGGTTTTCCACCGGAGTAACCCCCTGTTCGCCTCCCTGCTGGGCGACGCCTGCCCCAAAACCCTGTTCGTGCTGGATAAAGGTGTCTCAGCCGCGCATCCCGAACTGGCCGGGCAGATACAGGCCTACGCCGAGGTGCACGCCGGCAAGTTCAAATTGCCCTGCCCGCCGCTGCACGTTCCCGGCGGCGAGCAGGTAAAGAACCAACAGGCCTGGATCGACGCCATTCTGGAGGCCACCCATGTCCACGGTATCGACCGGCACTCCTATCTCGTCGCCATCGGCGGTGGCGCCGTGCTGGACATGACCGGTTACGCCGCCGCTATCGCCCATCGGGGCATACGGCATATCCGTATTCCCAGCACCGTGCTGGCGCAAAATGATTCCGGCGTGGGCGTGAAGAACGGCATCAACGCTTTTGGCAAAAAGAACTATCTGGGCACCTTTGCTCCACCCTACGCGGTGATCAACGATATTACTTTCCTGCAAACCCTGGACGACCGGGACTGGCGCGCGGGCATGGCCGAAGCCATCAAGGTGGCGCTGATCAAGGACCCGGCCTTTTTCCGGTGGTTGGAAACCAACGCCGGCAAGCTGGCGGCGCGCGAGCTGACGCCGATGATGGATCTTATCCACCGCTGTGCCGAACTGCATATGCAGCACATCGCCAACGGCGATCCGTTCGAGATAGGGTCCGCCCGGCCGCTGGATTTCGGCCACTGGGCCGCGCACAAACTGGAACATCTCACCGGCTATCAATTGCGGCACGGTGAGGCTGTCGCGACGGGTATTGCGCTGGACACGGTCTATTCCACGCTGAAAGGCCATCTGCACCAGGACAGCCTTGCGCGGGTAATCGGTGTGCTCGCCGCGCTCGGCTTCGACACCTACGTACCGGCACTGGAACAGCCGGAAATACTCAATGGCCTGGAGGAATTCCGGGAACATCTGGGTGGCAAACTGACCATCACCCTGCTGGAAGATATCGGCCGGGGAATTGAAGTTCACGAGATGGACAAAGGGCTTGTAATTCAAGCCATCGAACAGCTCAAAGCGCTATCGACAACCAGCGAAACACTCTTTTGCCATGCGAATTAACGGCTACGAACTCACATACTGCTCCAATATCCACCCCGGCGAAAGCTGGCCGGCGGTGTTTGCCAACCTGCAGCGGTATATTCCCGCCATCAAGCGGGAAGTCTCGCCGTCGGCGCCCTTTGGTATCGGCCTGCGCCTGTCCAATCAGGCAAGTGTCGAACTGACTGAAATGGTGGGGGCACTGGCCGAACTGCAAAGCTGGATGCAACAGCAGGATTGCTATGTATTTACCTTCAACGGCTTCCCCTACGGCGGGTTTCACGGACAGGTAGTCAAAGACCGGGTTCACGCGCCGGACTGGGGCGATCCCAGGCGGCTGGACTATACGCAGCGCCTGTTCGACTTGCTGGCGGCCCTGCTGCCGGAAGGCGGCGAAGGGGGGATTTCCACTTCGCCGATTTCCTACAAATACTGGCACAACGACAGCCAGGCGCGCGACCTGAAACAAAAAGCAGCATTGCAACTGGCGGAACTGGCGGGATATTTACATGAGCTGGCGCAGGACGGCGGCCGGGACCTGCACCTGGATATCGAGCCCGAACCGGATGGCCTGTTGGAAAATACCCGGGACGTTATCGATTACTACCGGGACTGGCTTATCCCCAGCGGCAGTCAATACCTGCGTAACAAGCTCCAGCTGACACAGGAAGCGGCCGAGCGGTGCCTGCGCGATCGCATCCGGCTTTGCTATGACGTATGCCATTTTGCGGTGATGCACGAAGACCCGGGACAGTCATTGCGTGCCATGGATGCTGCCGGCATTCGCATCGGCAAAGTGCAGATTAGCGCTGCGCTCAAAATCCAGTTTGGCCGGGATGCGAACCACGACCAGCGAATGAAAACTCTTCTACAGCCCTTTGCCGAATCAGTTTACCTGCACCAGGTGGTGGCCCGCGATATCTCCGGCGGGAAAACCACTTATCCGGACCTGATCGATGCGCTGAATTCGCTTTCGTCCACGGGCCCCGCCAGGGAGGAAGAATGGCGGACACATTTTCACGTGCCAGTGTTTCTGTCGGAGTATGGCTCTCTGGCTTCCACGCAAAAGGATATTCTCGACACGCTCGCTTACCTGCGGGAAAAACGTCTTTGCCGGCACCTGGAGGTGGAGACATACACCTGGAATGTGCTGCCGCAGGACCTTCAGATGGAGGTGAAGGATGCCATTGTGCGGGAATTGAATTGGGTCAGGCAGTACCTGTAATCACAAGTGGTGGATTGATATCCGACACACATCGGTGTGATAAAAATTTGCGTGATTCGGCTATTGATAGCGGCATTAGCCAGTATGAGGCAGTAAAAAATTTTGGGTCCTCAGCGGAATCTGTGGGTTTGAAACCCGCTCAATAGGGGCTCCGCCCCTAGCCGCTAGGGCTTACCCCGCCCTCGCCGGGAGGCAGGTGGGTGGTGCCCACCCACCTGCTTGAGGGTGTTGGCCGGCAT